>WGAL01000256.1 GCA_015494845.1 Melioribacteraceae bacterium | reverse complement strand
GGAAGTTTTGGATATGACAATCGCCGAAGCGTTGGAATTTTTTGCGGACGTTCCCAAAGCGAAAAAGTATTTGCAAACGCTTTACGACGTCGGACTCGGTTACGTAAAATTAGGGCAACCGTCAAACACGCTTTCCGGCGGCGAATCGCAACGCGTAAAACTTGCCGCGCATTTGGTTCAGCAAAAAGATAAAAACCATACGCTCTTTCTTTTTGACGAACCGACGACAGGATTGCATTTTCACGATATAAAAAATCTAATCCGCAGTTTTGAGATGTTGATTGAAGCTAATAATTCCGTTGTAATTATCGAACACAATTTGGATATAATAAAAACGGCGGATTATATAATCGACTTGGGTCAGGAAGCCGGAAAACGCGGCGGCGAAATTGTCGCGACCGGAACGCCGGAAGAAATTGCCGAGAATCCGCGTTCTATTACGGGAAAATATCTTAAGAAAATTTTAAGCGGAGGCAATTGAAAATTTTCCATTTTATAGTTACTTTGCATTTAATCAAATAACTGTTTTTATTACTAATTGAAAAGGGGGAAAGATGGAAAACATATTCTTTACTTCGTTTCACGTCGCCGGTTTCAGTTATTACCAAGGCGCATATGTTTTTGGCGATTTGAAAATCGGTTCCAAACTCGAAATTTTTCTCGACGAAGAAAACAAGCACGACGAATTTGCCGTTGAATTGCGTTTTAACGGACATAAAATCGGCTACATTCCGAGAGACGAGAACCGTGAAATCGCGTTAATTTTGCGAGCTGGTTACAACATTTTCGAAGCGGTTGTGCAACAACTTTCGCCGAAAGCGCATCCTGAGCAACAAGTAAGGGTGGGATTGTTTATCGTTCCGAAGAAAACCGCTAAGAAAAAGACAAAGAAAAAATAAGCGGCTATTCTAACAACCTTTCCAAATAATTTCTGTAATCGGAATTCGGCATTTGCGCGATTATTTCCCGCAGTTGCGTTTCGTCAATGAAGTTTTTGAAATACGCAATTTCTTCCAAGCATGCGACTTTCATTCCTTGCCGCTCTTCAATTACGCCGAAGAAATTTGACGCTTGCAAAAGCGAACGCGGCGTTCCCGTATCGAGCCACGCAATTCCGCGTCCGATTTGTTCTACGCGCAGTTTGCCTTTTTCGAGATAAGTTTTGTTTACGTCGGTAATTTCAAGTTCGCCGCGCGCCGAAGGTTTAAGGTTTTTCGCGATTTCCACGACTTCGTTATCGTATATGTAAAGTCCCGGAACTGCAAAGTCGGATTTCGGATTTTCCGGTTTCTCTTCGATTGAAATCGCCTTTCCCTCAAAATCGAATTCGACGATTCCGTATCTTTGCGGGTCTCTTACTTTATACGCAAAAATTATTGCGCCGTCGTCATTGTGATTGTTAAATGCGCGGTAAAGGAAATCGTATTTGCCGTAAAAAATGTTATCTCCTAAAACAAGCGTAACCGATTTGTTTCCGATAAATTCCTCGCCGATAATAAACGCTTCGGCAATTCCGTTTGGCGCGTCTTGCACGGCGTATTGAAAATTCATTCCGAGACGCGAGCCGTCGCCCAAAAGTTTTTGGTAAAGCGGAATTGTTTCTTCGTTTGAAATAATTAGAATTTCTTTTATTCCGCCAAGCATAAGAAGCGAGAGCGGATAATAAATTAAAGGCTTGTCGTAGATTAAAGCGAGTTGTTTGCTGTAAACTTGCGTTACGGGATACAAACGCGAACCGCTTCCTCCTGCTAAAACTATTCCTTTCATTTGCAAAACTCCTTGATTATATTTTTTCACCAACAAAAATTTTCCTGTTTTTTAAGATAGTTAAGCAACCGAAGAAAAACAATTTTGTGGAACAAAAAAGCCGTGGAATAAGCTTAAAGTCGGCGACAAGAAAATTTTTTATACAGAAATAAAAATTAAATTTAAATTTTTGTATTTATCCACACGCCGTTTGTCCGCTTTTGGCGGATTGCAAAACAATCCCCGCTTGTCCGGATTGTCGCGG
>WGAL01000255.1 GCA_015494845.1 Melioribacteraceae bacterium | reverse complement strand
GCCGGCGTTTTTCTTTTTATTGTTTCGGCGATTGCCGTAATTAAATTTTTGTTTCTTTCAACATACTCCGGCGCGGTTGTTTCGGCAATTCGCATTATTTCCGCGCTTGCAATTCCTTTGATTATTTTGACATTTCTTACTTACGGATTTTTCAAAAAAGTAAATCTTTACGAAGAGTTTACCGAAGGAGCAAAAGAAGGCTTTAAGATTGCGGTTAAAATAATTCCTTATCTCGTCGCAATGCTTGTCGCAATCGGGATTTTTCGCGCAAGCGGCGGAATGGATTTTCTTGCGGCAATTTTTTCGCCTTTGCTGAACTTAATCGGAATGCCCGCCGATGTTTTGCCGATGGCTTTAATGCGTCCGCTTTCCGGCAGCGCGTCAATCGGAATAATGACGGAACTGATGAAACAATACGGACCGGATTCGTTTATCGGCGTTCTCGCATCGACGATTTTAGGAAGCACGGAAACCACGTTTTACGTTCTTGCACTGTATTTCGGTTCGGTAAATATTAAGAAAACCCGCCACGCCGTAATTGCCGGAGTAAGCGCCGATATTGCCGGAATTCTCGCTGCTTTGTTTATTGTGCGATTGCTTTTCGGAATCTAAATTGTATTTTTACGCAACGGTTTACGAAAGGAAATTGTTTTGAAAATAATCGATAAATATTTAAGCGATTACCGGAACGCGTTCAAACTGATTTTAAGTTTAACTTTACTTCGCTTGGTTTACATTGCGTTTATTCCGATTACGCCGCAAGAAGCGTATTACTGGTATTACGCGCAACATCCCGCTTTGTCGTATTTCGACCACCCGCCCGTCGCCGCTTATTCCATTTGGCTTGGAACGACTTTGTTCGGCGATAATTTTTTCGGCGTGAAATTTATGGCGGTTGTTTGGTCGGCTCTCACGATGTTGCTTCTTTACAGAACCGCGTTTGATTTTGCGGAACATTTCGCGAAAGAAAACAATTCGAAAACAATTGCCTCGCTTGCGGTTCTTGTTTACGTTTTTTCGATTTTCGCTCACATTTATTCGGTTACGTTAGTCCCCGATACGCCGTTGCTTTTCTTTTGGCTCTTAACAATTTATTTTGTGCAGAAAAAAATCATCGCGCAAAAACCAAAATATTGGCTCTACGCGGGAATTAGTTTGGGCTTTGGTTTAACAAGCAAATACACGGCAATTGTTTTGCTCGGCTCGATTTTCTTTTTCATTCTTTTTTCAAATGAACACAGAAAAGAGTTACTCACGCCATATCCTTATTTTGCTACGGTTCTTGCGTTTCTCGTTTTCTCGCCCGTTATTTATTGGAACGCGCAACACGGCTGGGCGTCGTTTCTTTTTCAAACCGCTAACCGCGCAAAGCACGATACGCACCCTGTTCAAACAAAATACATAATTCAACTTTTCTTTAGTCAATTGTTTATGCTAACGCCGTTGCTTTTTGTTCTTTATTCAAAAGCGATTTTCAGAATTATAAAACGCTGGAAGGAAAACGAAAAATTTCATCTTTTGTTTTGGTCGGCAATTGTAATTATTGCCGGATTTACGCTTGTCAGTTTAACTTCGCTTGTTAAAATGAATTGGTTGTTGCCAGGTTATTTGAGTTTGGCAATTATTGTAAGCGTAATGTTTTTCAATAATTTCATCGCGCCTGGCAAGTGGATGAAATCAGGAATTTACTTTTCCGTTTTTCTCATTACGGTTGCTTACGCGATTATGCTTGTGCCGAATATTCCGTTGGGAGAAGGGAACACTTGGAGCGGTTGGGAAGACGCCGCGCAAAAGATACGCCAATTGCAAGAGGAAAAAGGAGGTAAGGGGAAAGTATTTTTATTTTCCAATTCTTACAAATCGGCGTCGCTTTTGAAATTTTACTTGCACGACGAAAGTCAGGAAACATACTCGGCAAATATTTTCGGCGAACCCGGATTGCAATTCTCGATTTGGGGAATTCCCGATTCGCTGAAAGGGAAGGACGCAATTTACGTTTTTACCGACAGACGCGAATACAAACCGCAGTTGAAGAAGGTGGCGAAATATTTCGACAATCTAACCAAACTTGCCGAACTTGAATACAAATTTGCGGATAAAATTCACACGAGAACAATTTATTGCTATTATGCTGAAAACTATAAAGGAAATAATATTAGATAAGCAAAGATTAATCCGCTTTCTGAAATTCGGAACGGTTGGCGCAAGCGGGATTTTGGTAAACACTTTTTTCCTTTGGCTTGCTCATAAAGTTTTCGATTTGCCGCTCGCCGTTGCGTCGGTAATTGCGGTTGCGTTTGCGATTATGAACAATTTTCTGTTAAACGATTATTGGACGTGGAACGAAAAATCACGCGAAAAACATTATCCGTTTTTTCATAGAATGTGGCGTTATTACCTTTCTGCATCGCTCGGCGCGTTAATAAATTACGTTACGCTTTTGGTTCTCTCGGAAGCTTTCGGCGTTTATTATTTGCTTGCCAATTTAATCGGAATATTTTTCGGAATGGCGTCCAATTTCACCCTCGGCGAGTTTTGGGTTTTTAAAGAAAAATAAATTTTTATTTGTAGGGACAACTCGCGAGTTGTCCCTACTTCCCAATTTTTGCATTCGCCAATCCGCTTTAGCGTCTTGGCTCGCAATGATGTTTTAATAATTGTAGAGACGCAAAATTCGCCGTGGCGAATTGCGTCTCTACCGCGCTAAAAATAAAACATCCCGGCTGTAGATAAATCGAGCAAACGCCTTACCGTATCGCGGTTGTGCGCTTCAATTTCTTTTTTTCGCGGAATTGCTTTGTATGAATTAGGTCTGTCATGCAGAAATTCCGGCAATTCAACTCCGAGAATTCCACTCCAACGCCTTCTCCAATTTTCCGGTATTTCCAAATTTTTAGGAATTTTCTTTCCGCTTAAAACCAAATATAAAATCGTCCAAATTCTCGATGCCGCTTCGAACGAATAACCTCCGCCCAAAGTGAAAAGCATTTTCCCTTTCGCGAAATTATTTCCGAGTTCAATCAGTAATCTGAACAACTTCTCGTAATCTTGCGTCGTCAAAAGCAAATCGGCGAGCGGGTCGGAAAAATGCGCGTCCGCGCCGGATTGAATTACAATTGCGTCCGGATGAAATTGTGAAAGCGCCGTTTGCGCGACTTTTTTTACCGCTTCCAAATAAGATTCGCCTTCCGTAAACGGTTCGAGCGGAACGTTAAGTTTTAGGTTTTTTCCCGCGCCGTTTCCGAGTTCGAAAATCGAACCGGTTCCCGGAAAAAGATATTCGCCGGTTTCGTGGAAAGAAATTGTCATTACTTTATCGTCGTTGTAAAATATTTCCTGCACGCCGTCGCCATGGTGAACGTCAATATCGATGTATGCGACATACATTCCGTTTTGCGTCATCTCTTTTATCGCCAACGCCAAATCGTTATAAAGGCAAAATCCCGCCGCCGACGAATAATGCGCGTGATGCAAACCGCCGCCGAGTTGCAGAACTTTTTCCGCTTTGTTTTCAATAAGCATTTTCGCGCCGAGCAAAGTTCCGCCGCAAATGTAGCGCGCGCCTTCCGCCATTCCTTCGGTTACAGGATTATCCGCCGTGCCGAGTCCGTATTTTTCCGCGTTGGGAATTTCCTTGCCGTCGCTAACCGCTTCCGCCGCTTCTACGTAATCTTGCGAATGAATTTTGAACAACTCGTCCGGCTCCACCGGTTGCGGTTCCGTAAATTCAACTTTTTCGCCTAACGCTTCAAGCAATTCGAGCGTCATTTTCATTCTCAGCGGACTAAAAGGATGCTCCGCGCCGAGATTGTATTTTGCGTATTTCCCAGTAAAAATTATCTCAAACATGATACGTGAACCGGCCAAACAACTTCAATTCCCATTTGACAAATTTCTTCCGCGATGTTTCTAACTTCCATTGTGTTCAATCTCAACATAACCCGAACGCGGTCGTCCTTTTCGCGGTAAGTTAAAATTGAATGAATGTTGATTTTTCTTTCCGCGAGTAGTTTCGTTAATTTCGCGAGTTCGCCTGCGCGGTCGGATAATCTCACGTCCAGCCTGCCCGACGGACGATGGACGCCGGTGAGCGCAAGCAGAGCGTCCAGCAAATCGATGCCCGTAACGATTCCGACGAGTTTTCCGTTTTCCATAATTACTAGCGAACCGATTTTCAAATCGCGCATTATTCTCGCCGCAATTTCAATCGGGTCGTCGGGATGCGCGGTAATCACTTTTTTTATCATCACGTTTTGAACCGTTTCTTCCGGGTCGAACGGAACTTCCGAAAGTTTGCTTGTGGCAAATCTCAAATCGCGGTCGGTAATAATTCCCACAAGTTTTTCGCCGTCGAGAACCGGCAAATGCCGGATTTTTCTTTCGTGCATCGTTCTATACGCTTCGCAAAGTTTTGTATCCGGCGAAACGGTTAAAACGTCCGTGTGCATTATTTCGCGTAAAAGCATTTTCTTTTTCCCCGTTTAATTAAAAATCCGGTCTTTTTATTTTTCCGCTTTTCAGTTTCATCGTAATGTCATCGGAAATTTTACAAACGTTCGTGTAAACTTTAATCTCGAGTTCCCAAAGCCAAGGAAGTTCCTCAATCATTTGCGAAATTTTCCCTACTATTTCGTCAAATTTCGGATTTAGAATTACGCCGATTTCTTCTCTTATTTCTTCCAAATCCTTTTCCATTAAAGGCGTAATTCGAACCGACTTTGTTTTGTCCGGCGCAACAACCGTTATTATCGGTCCGAAAAGATTATCCGGCGTAACTGAAATTGTGATGTAATTTCCCGTCGTTTCTTCCGTCAATTCAATGTTGAACAATTCGAAGATTTTACGAGCGGTTTCTTTTTCGAGTAAAAATTCTTCGTCCTTTTTGTTTTTGATTTTTTCGATTACAAGTTCGCGCGCCTCGTTTGCTTTCACGTCCTCGAACCAAACGAGATTGCCCGCCGGCTTGCTTTTGAACTTCACGTAATTGACGATTTTCCCCAACGCGTGCGCCGCCGATTCGGGAAACATAAACGACGGAAAAGTTCGCGCGGTTTCGTCTTCTTTTGTTTTTATCGAACCGGTAACGCCCATCAAGCATAACAATACCGGCTTTTGCTTGCCTGTTTCTTTTTCCGCAAGTTTCACGCCTTCTTCGATGGCAAGTTTCACCGGTTCGGAACCGCAATTGCCAACGCACGCAAATCCCACAAGCAACGAGTGCGTTTCTTCTTTTAGCAATTCCTTGTAAACGCTGTCTTTGTATTGTTCCGGCGTGGCAAACGCGCCCAAATTAATTAAGCCGTTTTCGGAAAGTTTAAGATTATTCGCTTCCGCCGCGTCGGCAAAAATAGTTGCGATGCCGGCTGAGTTTGCGATAATCGAAATTCCGTCGCCTTCCGGCAAAGGTTGGTTTTCAATCGCAAGCGCGATGTCGAAAAGTTCTTCCAAAGTGTCGGCAAGTATTACGCCGGTTTGTCTGAACAACGCCGCCGTAACTTCCGGCGCGCCGCTTTTCAATCCGCTTTTTTCTTCAACCGCTTTTTTGCCCGCTTCGCTCTTTGCGCTTTTTACGACGAGTATCGGTTTTTTGTAGGACATTCGTCTTGCAATGCGCGTAAATTTTCTCGGATTGCCGAACGTTTCCAAATAAAGAATTGCGAGTTTCGTGTTGCCGTCGTCTTCCCAAAACTGCAACAAATCGTTGCCGGAAATATCGGCTCTGTTTCCCGCGGAAACGAAATAAGAAAAACCTATTCCTTTTTTTCTTGCGTAATCGAGAATTACAAGTCCGAGCGCGGCGGAATGCGAGAAAAATCCCGCCGTGCCTTGAATGGGGAAGATGTGCGAAAGACTCGCGTTCAAGCGCACTTCCTCGTTTGTGTTGATTAAGCCCAAACAACTTGGACCAAGCAATCTAATTCCTTTCGAACGCACAAGGCGAACTAATTTTTCCTGACGCTCTTTTCCTTCGCTCCCCGCTTCGGCAAAGCCCGCGCTGACTACAAGCAAACTTTTTGCGCCGGCGTTTATTGCGTTTTCCGCTACGGAATAAACTTTCTCCGCGGGAACTACAATAATCGCGAGGTCGATTTTTTCCGGCAAATCCTTGAACGAGGAATACGCTTTTACGCCGTTAATCGAAACGGCTTGCGGATTAACCGGATAAAGCGTTCCGGTAAATCCGGCGTCGAGAATGTTTTTGAAAATGATGTGACCGAGCGCGTCTTTTTCGCGCGATGCGCCGGCGACCGCGACGGTTTTCGGTTTAAGCAAAGGAATTAAAGAATTGGCTACCGCCACGCGTTCGCGTAAATCTGCGCGACGCCACATTGCAACGCCGTTGTTTACCGGTAATTCTATGTGAACCGCGTCCCAGCCCCAGACTTGGTGATATTTCAGTCCCGAGTTTTTGAAAACGTGAAGCATCGGCGAATTTTCGGGGAGCACTTCCGCCTCAAACTCGGTAAATCCGTTCGCCATTGCAACGCCCGCAAGACGCTCAAGCAAAAGCGAACTTATGCCTCGACCTTGCCATTCGTCGGCGATTAAGAAAGCGACCTCGGCGACTCTTCCGTTTTTTGTCGCAATGTAATTGCCGAGCCCGATAATTTTTTCTTCGCCGTTTACTTCCGTCAAAGCGAGCATACACGCGACTTCGGTAAGTTCTCCGTCGCACATCATCTCGATTGTCGAATCGGAAACTTCGTTAATCGACGCCATAAAACGCATTCGCAGACTTCGCTTTGAAACGGAATTAAGGAATTTTTTTATCAGAGGAAAATCTTTTTTTGTGGCAAGCCGGAATAAAACGCCCTCTCCGCTTTTTAGAAAAACATGTTCGCGGAAATCGAAACCTTCGGTGATAATTTTAAACATTTGAATGCCTTTGTGTTTGGTAATTCAAAAATAATAAAATTTTACGCGATAGGGGAGAGGTTTTTGGGAAAAGTTTTGTCGTTTTTTATTTTGTTAAATTTCTCCCACACCCCGTCTTCCGACTTCGTAACAATTTCCTTCGAGGTACTTGTTTCCTCGAAGGTAGTAAGAAACTCTGTTTAATACCTTCAACGAACTAGTACGTTGAAGGAACGGAGTGAGCGCGCACCGCCTCGGCGGACTGTTACGCCGTCGTCATTGCGAGGAGCGAAGCGACGAAGCAATCTGTCGGTTTAGTAAGCCTTCGCTAAATATTTGATAGTCCGCCGCGGCGGAGCCACGCCAATCCGCTTGTGTGTCTTGGCTCGCAATGACGTTTGTTTTCTTATTTTTGCAAGGTTAGGTCGGAGTAGTAGTAGAGGTAACGTAGAAATGTAGTAGGGACAACTCGCGAGTTGTCCCTACGTTTGGAGACCTGCAAAGTTTAATCTTACTTCATATTTATTACTTTTACCGAGCTGAAATTGCCTCTGTCCGTTTGCGCGCGTATTAAGTAAACTCCGCTCGGCAATTTAGTTAAATTATACGCGAAATTATGCTTACCCGCCGTTACTCCTTTGCCGGTTATTCTTTCTACCAATTGTCCGAGTTCGTTGTAAATTTCAAATGTAACATTTACCTCTTTATTGGTTACATATGGAATATTTACAAAACCATTTGTAGGATTTGGATAAGCATTTCCTAATTCAAAGTCATTAACTTTATTTTCTAATCCTCCTTGATTTTCAACACTAACTAATGTATCATTTGGATTTGAAAGAACTAAATGAGGATTATACCAATTAACACTTGCTTCACCATTATTTAAATTAAATTCAACAATATCCCTATATCCAAAACTTGATTCTAATGGAGGAGGAAGTGCAAAATCCCATCCCCACCATCTTATTTTAACTGGAAAATTTTTATTCATTTCAGGGTCTCCTGGGTGAACTTCTCCATCATCTTCTGGTTCAAAAAAATACCATTCATTAAAATTAAGGGGATTTTCTTGAAAATGTGTTGTATCATTTGGTCCAACTAAAACACCACTAATAACATGCCCAGTTGGATTAGGAACTGGAGCTTGGATTGTAGTAAAAACCATATAAACAGGAATATTAAATCTCGCATTTTCATCTCCATGATTTAAAAATTTCCAATAGCCAATATAATTAATTAAACTATCAACCCCGAAATTATTAATTAACATCTCCTTTGAAAATTCTACGCAAGTATAAATGCTATCTCCATCTGGAATATAAGGATTATAATTTACACTATCAATTGCAAGCATTTTTTGAACCCAATTTCTTTTTTCAATTCCATTTAAATAATTCCAATGACTAGGTAAATATCTTGTATTTCCATTTAAATAATTCATTAAAATTTGTTGATCATTTTCAGTTGATGGAGTTCCATCTCCGTCAATATCTGCTCTGTCATTTATTTCTCCATTTTGCATTGCAGAAACATCATTAAAATCAATTACACCATCATTATTTACATCACCGCTTCCATAATAATCATATTTATTTATTGCAAGTTTAGGGCCCATATCTGGTTGAGAAAAAGGAACAAGCCCGAGTTTTCTCAGGTCGTCTCCCGGTTGAATTTGCGCGTAGAGGTTTAATGTTAAAAGCAGAGAGAAAAAGAGCGTAAAGAAGGGAAAGGCGTAAAAATATTTACGAAGCGTCGGAAGAAGGTTTTTCATTTCAACCTCATTGACAAATTTTCAAAAAAAATCGCAACCGTAAGAGGAGTAAAAGAAAAGGAATCGCGAGACAATGATATTTAAAAAAGTTTGAGGGAAAAATCAAGAGGAAAGTGAAATTTTTTTCTCCGCGCCGACGTCATTGCAAGCGATACCGACTTGTCGAAAGAGTGCGGCAATCCGTCGGTTCAGTAAGCCTTTGCTAAATATTTGATAGATTGCCACGGAAATTGCTTGCGCAATTTCCTCGCAATGACGTTTGTTATTTAAATTTATCCGTCATTGCGAGGAGCGAAGCGACGAAGCAATCTATCGGTTTAGCAAGCAAAGGCTGAAAATTCGGTAGTCCGCTGCGGAGGAGCTACGTGAATTGCTTAAGCAATTCACTCGCAAAGACGCTTTTTTATTATAATGTAGAGACGCAAAATTTTGCGTCTCTACGATAATCATGGCAATCCAGTAATTCGCCGCGGCGAACAAAAATCATGGTTCGAGACAAATAAAACAAAAAAGCGCCCAAAACGGACGCCGAACAGAAGAAATAAAATAATTGGAGGCCAAAATGCTATCTTATTTCTTCCAAACCTTTTTTTATTTTCTCAACCAATTCCTCAAATGAAATTCCTTCGATTTTCACTTTGTTTTTCTTAAGAATAATTTCCGGCGTATCGCTTTCGCCCCAGAAATACTTAACGAAATCGTAACTCAATCTCGCTCTGTCATTTGCAATCGGAATATATTCGCTTAACGAATCGATGAAAGAATAAACTTTGTGTTCGAGCGAATCGACCTCGTGTTTT
>WGAL01000254.1 GCA_015494845.1 Melioribacteraceae bacterium | reverse complement strand
TTGTTTTTTTCTCTTTCGAAATCTTTGTCGGTAAAATTTGGCTCGCGGAAAATCCACGAAACAATCTCCAGCGAGCGTTCGAAATTCTTTTTCAGCGAAGTAAGCGTAAAATAAATGTAATCGTGATCGACGGAAATGTTAAAAATCGAACCGAGCGATTCGAGCATATAATCGATTTTAAGCGCGTCGTATCCGTGCGCTCCTTCATCAATTGTCATTCCGAGTAAATTCGCAAGTCCCGATTTATTTTCAGGATCGTAAATACTTCCGCTTTTTACAATGAAATTCAATATTACGATCGGCAAGGAATTTTTCTCGACAAAATTCACTTTCAATCCGTTGCCGAATTTTGTTTTCCGCAATAAAGGCAAATGCAATTTAATGTCGTCGGAAATTTTCGGCGGAACGCTTCTGTCAATCATTTCGCTTCCGTGTTTTGTTTTGGAACAATTCGTAATTCAACGTAAGGTTTTTGCAAATATTTTATCGCCGTTTCGCGAATTTCCTCAGGCGTTAGTTTTTCGTAGCGGTTAATGTCGTACAAAAACGAATTCGGTTCGCCCAAAACGCAATTGTAATTGTTCATTTGATTTGCAACGCCTGAAATGTATTGCAACGAATAAATGTTATCCGAAATAATCGTGTTTTTCGCTTTCGCCAATTCTTCTTGCGTAATTCCTTCCACGTAAATTTTTTCGAGTTCGGCAAAAATCAATTCTTTCAATTGTTCGAGAGTAACGCCTGGACGCGCGGTTGCGATAATAATAAAAACGCCTTCCCGTTGCGCAGAATACTGAAATGCAAAAGCGTCGATTGCTAATTGTTTTTCGAAAATCAATTTTTTGTACAAACGCGAATTTTTGGAAGAACTCAATGCGTCCGCCAATACGTCCAATTTTGCGTCGTCTTCTTTGTAAAGTGCGTTCGATTTCCACATTAAATAGAGTCGCGGCAACTGAACGTTATCTTTGTAAGTAATGTATTTATTCTCTTGCAGTTCGAAATCCGGAACGACGACTTCCGGTATATTCGGATAAGGTTTAATTTCGGCAAAATACTTTTCCGTCGATTTTATTGCGTAATCGTAATCGATATCGCCTGCGATAACGAGAGACGCATTATTCGGCGCGTAATAGGTTTTGAAAAAATCTCTGACGTCTTCGAGCGTGTAACTTTCAATATCTTTCATCCAACCGATTGTGGCCCAATGATAAGGATGATTTCCGGGAAAAAGTTTTGAAAACAAAAGTTCCCACGCAAGCCCGTAAGGTTGATTATCGTAACGTTGACGGCGTTCGTTCATAACCACTTCGCGTTGGTTATCGAGTTTTTCTTGCGTAAGCGCCGGCAAGAAAAATCCCATTCTGTCGGACTCGAGCCACAAAGCCAAATCGAGGGTAGGCGAGGGAAGCGTTTCGTAATAATTTGTTCTGTCCAAACTCGTGGAACCGTTTAACGTGCCGCCGGCTTCCTGCACGTATTTGAAGTGCATTTCTTTGGGGACGTTCTGCGAACCTTGAAACATCATGTGTTCGAACAAATGGGCAAGTCCGGTTTTGCCAGGCTTTTCGTTTGCGGAACCAACTTTATACCAAAGATTTACAGCGACAGAAGGAATCGAATTATCTTTGTAAAGCACAACGTCCAGACCGTTATCGAGCGTGATTTTTTTATACTTTAAATCGAGAACTTTATCCATAAGGTTTCCGTTTGTTGAGATTATTTCTTTTTCATCTGCGCGTAGAATTTAATTTTTTCAATAAACTCTTTACTGTCAATCGGTTTGGGAATGTAATCCGTCGCGCCGGCGTCGAGGCATTTTTCCCTGTCGCCTTTCATTGCGAAAGCGGTAAGCGAAATAATCGGAGTGTCTTTATATTCCGGCATTTGACGCAATTTTTCAATCGCTTCAAAGCCGTTCATAATAGGCATTTGCATATCCATTAAGATAATGTCGAAATGTTCTTTTTGCGCGGCTTTCAACGCTTCTTCGCCGTTTTCCACAACTACAATATCGTCGAACCCGTTTTTCTTGAGCAAGCGCGTTACGATAATCTGCGAGTGTTTGTAATCTTCTGCGAAAAGAATTTTTACTTTGTCGTCGTCTTCCTCTTCGTGAATTTCCTCAATGGTTTTCGGTTCTTCGTAACGGTTTATCATTGATTTTATTGTGTCCGCGAGGTCTTCGATGTTCGTGCTTTTTTTGCTGAGCAGTTCGTCGAACAGTCCGTCGATTTGTTCCAAGTCTTGCGCAAAATCTTCTTTGCCTGTGTAAATAATAATTGGAAGGTTCTTAAATCTGTCTTCCGACTTAATCATTTTAATTAACTCAAACCCGTTCGGATGCGGCATATCAAGGTCGATTATAGCCAAATCAATATCTTTGTCTTTAATCAAATCCATTACTTTCGCCGAAACGTGTTCCGCCAGCGGTTGAAATCCTGCGGTGGAAACGGCTTGCGCAACCAAATTCAAAGTTGGAATGTCGTCGTCAACGCAAAGGACGGTGGAATTTTTCCGCAATTTGTAACTCGTTAAAACTTCAACGAGATGATTGTAATTTATCGGTTTGGAAAAATATTCCATTGCGCCCATTAAGAACGCTTTTTGTTCTTCCACTTCAACCGAGCAAACAATTACTGGCGTAGAAACCATATTCGGATGAGCTTTAATTTTACGAAGAAGTTCCATTCCGTTAACGCCTGGCAATTCTATATCGAGAATTACGGCAAGTACCTTTTCGTTATCGAGTATTTCGAAAACGCGTTCTTCGTTATTTACCACAATCGGATTGTAACCCCACTTCAACAAATAATTTGTAAGCAATTTCGCCGTTGCGTAGTCGTCTTCGACGACAAGTATCGTATTTAAATCGCTTGTAGCTTCCGGCAACTGAGATAGTTGTTGTTGAATATTTTTACTGAATTTCGGCATCAGCGTAACGACAAACATATTTCCTTCGTTCACATTTTCTTCGAAGGAAAGTTTTCCGCCTATTTTCTCAATCAAAAATGAAAGATAAACAAACGATAAGCCGGAAATTGACGGATTGTCGTTTTCGAGAAATTTGTCAATACCGAAAGGTTGCAAAATTTGCGATGTAAAATTAGAGAAAGCGGCTTTTGCTGTATCTTTTATTTCAATTTTAATCAAATTATTTTGAGTGGAATACACGTTAAGTTGAATATTCCCAACGCGAACAATTTCGGCAATAATTGTGAGGAATGAATTGAAAAAATATTGCAGTTTTTGTTTGTCGATTAAAATTTCTTTCGGAACGGCATTGTCGTAGTTCAAATGATAACTTACGTTTTTGCCGGAAAGTTTGCCGTTTAAAATATCGATTGTCTCTTTTAGAGTTCTTTTTAACTCAACGTCTTCTTCCTTTAATTCCAAACCGCCTTTGAAAATTTTAATTATTTCACCGAACGAATTAACGGTTGCAAGCAATTTATGGGAATTATACTTGATAGTCGATAAATAACTTGTATCGCCCATCATGATGTTGTCGTCGTTAATTATGGAAATAGAACCGGCAATGGAATTTATCAAACTGCGAACCTCGCCCAAAACCGTTGAAATAAGCCCAAAAATATTTTTTTCGCTTTGAATGATTCCGCCGCGTGCGTCCAGCCACATATGCGTCATATTTTTGACAAACTGCGCGACGGTTTTTAACGCTTCGATTTCCGCCGGCAAAAAAGGATTTTTTTGCGCAACGCGTATTAAAATTATTTCTTTCAACCCAATGCGAAATGTTATTGAAATTTCATAAGAAGCCGTTTCGGTAATTTGGAGCGTGCAATTATCGTTTTGAGTAAACGTAAATTCGTTGGAAACGTTTAATTCGTAACAACCGTCGCCGTTAAAACTTACTCCTGGTTGTATGTTTTTCTTCACCCTGTGCGATTTGCCGAGCGGGATTAGAAGGTTATTTTCTATTTTGAAAATTGCTACGGCGTCTATTTCGAATTCGTTTACAATAAAATTACACAGTTCATCTATAAAAATATCGCGTCCGGAACGCGCGTTTGAAACGATTCCGTTAAATCTTAACAGCGTGGTAAGACGAGAACCTTGAAGCATTTTACACCTTAAAGTTATTTTTCATTAACATAAATATAATTAAATATTCAAGTTAAGGAAAATTTGGAGGCGTATGAAATTAATCGGCAAAGAATTTACGGATATAAATAAGAAGTGATTAGTGGAGCTAAGGGGATTCGAACCCCTGACCTTCTGAATGCCATTCAGACGCTCTCCCAACTGAGCTATAGCCCCAAAAATTCGAAGCGTAAAATTATTAACATTTATTGAATAATACAAATTCGGATTTTTAATTTTTTCACATCTGTCCAAAATAAAGAAATCACAAGTTTATTGAATTTATCCACACCCCGATTTTCGACTTCACTAGCTCAGTCGAAAATCATCCCTCTCACGAGAGGGAAATTTTTCGTATTGTATAAAAATTCCCCTTCCGCTTGCAAGGGGTGGCGACGCGCAAGCGTCGTCGGGGTAGGATTTTATAATAAATTCTTTATCTAATTTGTTTTGGACAGCAAAATAACAGTGTAAAAAAATTTTTAGGGATAGATTTTAAGTACTAGAAAAATCTGTTCAAAGTGAAAAATTTTCACAGCTTTTTCTTATTGAATAGATTTTTTTGGACAGAAATGAATTTTTTCGTTCCGTTTGGTTTTAATTCGTAACTTGCAACCTAAATTTTTTAGAAAAACTTTCGGCAATAGATGAACATAAAACCATTAAAACGGTTCGGACAAAATTATCTCAAAGATAAAAACACAATTGAGAAAATTATAAACGTGTTCGCGCCACACGAGAATGATAGTGTAGTTGAAATCGGACCAGGACAAGGCGCTCTAACGCAGTATTTAATGCATAAAACAAAAAACTATTGCGCGATTGAAATCGATAAAAGAGTAATTGAAACGCTGCGTGAAAAATTTCCTGACGTGAATTTTGTCAATATGGATTTTTTGGAAATTGATTTTACCGCTTTGCCGTGCGAAAATCCGTTTAGGATAATCGGCAATATTCCGTATAACATTACCGCACCTATTTTATTCAAATTAATTGAAAATAGAAAATACTTATCCGATGCGTTGTTAATGGTGCAACTCGAAGTTGCCGAACGGATTGTCGCAGAGCCGAAAACCAAACAATACGGCTTGCTTTCCGTTTTGTTAAATTATTTTGCAGACGTGAAATTGGAATTTAAAATTTCGCCGAACGTATTCTTTCCCAAACCGAAAGTCCGTTCTGCCATTATCTCAATTCGTTTTAGAGAACCGGAAATGAAATCGGAAAACGAAAAAGTTTTTATTCCCATTGTTAAAGCAGCTTTTGCAACAAGAAGAAAAACGTTAAAGAATTCGTTAAGTAATAGTATATTTAAAAATTGTATGAAAAATATTTCGCAGTTCGATTTATCGCGTCGCGCGGAGGAACTTTCCGTAGCCGAATTTGTTGAACTGTCCAATTTAATTGATAAATGTTATGACAGAAAATAATTTCCCAAATAAAATCAACGCATCGGTTTACATAGACGAAGAATTGCTCGAAAATATTAAGGAGTTGATTAAAATTCGAGCGGAAGATTCTTTGCGCGCAATTTTCTTAGGCACGCATCCCGCCGATATTGCTGAAATACTGAACCACCTCGATTTTGACGACGCGCTTTTTATTTTCAATTTACTCGACACAGAAACGGCAAGCGAAGTTCTGCTTGAAGTCGATGAAAGTCTGCGTGAAAAAATTCTTTCCGAAATTGGCACGGAGACTATTACCGACATCGTGGATGAAATGGAAAGCGACGACGCTACGGATATTATCGCCGACCTTCCGAAAGAAGTGGCGGAAGAAGTCCTTGAAAACATTGACGAGGAAGATTCCGAAGAAGTTAAAGAACTTCTGAAATACGACGAGGACACCGCCGGCGGTTTGATGTCGAGCGATTTTGTGTTTGTTTACGACGACCAAACCGTTGGAGACGCAATTGAAAAAGTTAGGGAAAACGCGGACGAATTCGAACACATTTATCACGTTTACGTATTAACCCGCGACGAAAAACTTGTCGGATTCGTTTTACTCAAATCCCTTTTAATTGCCAAACCTGAAACGCCAATTCGCGAAGTACTCGAAGATGATTTCATTTATGTTTATCCGGAAACCGACCAGGAAGAAGTTGCCAGAATAATTGAAAAATACGATTTGGTTGCGCTCCCTGTTGTTGACCACGATATGAAAATGCTTGGTAGAATTACAATCGACGACGTAGTTGATGTAATTCAGGAAGAGGTTTCGGAAGATATTCAGCGCATTGCCGGTGTTACCGAGGAAGAAGAAACAAGCGACTCGGTTTTTGAAATTTCCAAGAACCGATTGCCGTGGCTTTTTGTAAGTTTGTTCGGCGAGTTGGTTAGCGCGATTGTTCTTTCCTCTTATTCCGCCTCGCTCGAACAAATGATTGTGGCAAGTTTTTTCATTCCGGTTGTAATGGCTCTTGGCGGAAGTTCGGGCAATCAAGCGGCAATTATTACGG
>WGAL01000253.1 GCA_015494845.1 Melioribacteraceae bacterium | reverse complement strand
GTTTTAATTCCGGTAGTAATTCCTCTGTGAGCAAACAAATCGTTAATTTTCCCGATAGCGACGGTTTCAATTTCGTTTTTCTGCGCGTAATCCAAAATAGTGTCGCTCGGCGGCTCGATTGAAAAATCGCGGCGATTTGTCGTGCGCGTGTAATTTCCGCTTTCGCCTACAAACGGACGGGCAATCACGCGTCCGACTGTATTTTCGCCAATCAAAACTTCGTTACGGGCAATTTCGCAGATTTCGTAAAGCCGTTCGAGCGGAATAACCTCCTCGTGCGCGGCAATCTGGAAAACTGAATCGGCGGAAGTGTAAACAATCGGAAATCCGGTTCTTACGTGTTCATCGCCGAGTTCTTTAATTATTTCCGTGCCGGAAGCCGGCTTGTTGCCAAGAACGCCTTTTACGCCGGTTTTTTCAATAAATTTATTTATCAAATCAACGGGGAAACCGTCCGGATAATACGGAAAATTTATATCGACATTCAGTCCGCCTATTTCCCAATGTCCGGTGGTTGAATCTTTTCCGGGGGAAACTTCGTTCATTTTGCCAAACGCGGCGAGCGGCTTTTCCGCGGGCGGCATGCCGAGAATTTCAATAATATTTCCCAAACCGGATTTCAGCAAGTTCGGTAAATTCAATCCGCCGACCGCTTTTGAAAGATTGCCGAGCGTGTTGCTTCCTTCGTCGCCGAATTTTGCCGCGTCGGGAAGTTCGCCGACGCCCACACCGTCCAACACTATGATTATAAAATTATTCATTAACTTCCAACCGTAACTTTGTTGCCGCCCATATCAATCGACTTCTGCAAAGCTTTTTCAGCGTCGCCGATTATTTTTTCCAACCGCTCCTTCCCTTTTGTCGATGCCGTTCCGATAGAAACCGTGTAGCGCACTTGATTTGAAAGACCGGTAAAAGTCGATTGCGCTATCTTCTTGCGGGTTTTTTCCGCCCAAATTTTCACGTCGTTCGAATCGAAATCGAAAAAGTAAACGCCGAAAATTTTACCGGAGAGTTTCCCGATAAAAGAATTTTCGCGAAGTTCTTCTTTAATAAGCGCCGCGATTGATTTCAACGCTTTCGGTAGAATTTTATTATCGAACAACGACGCTTCTTCTTCGCTTAAATCAATGGAAATTAGCGCAACAATGCCTTCTTTGTCGCAACGTTTTTCGAGCGAAAGATAAGATTTTGTTCTTTCGTAAAATTCTTTCCGCGTCAAAACAAGCGTTGCCGGGTCAAGCGAAATCAAGTTTTTCAAATAAGCGGTATTTACGTAATTGTGAACATAATAAGCGAAAAGTTTAACCGCTTTTTTAATAAACGCAATATCGTTTTTGGAATAATTGCTTTTCTTTAAAGACTCAAAAGTTACCGCGCCGTAATTTTGTCCGTCAAAAATCAAAGGAATTGCAAGAAACGAACCTTCGGTGAAAATCTTTTCCTCAGGGCTGAAACGGTGCGCGTTTTTTTCGGAAATATCGGCTTTATAAATGGGAATTCCTTTTTTAATCGCTTCCCCTACCGCGCTTTTCGCCAAATCTATTTCAAATCCTTCGCCGATATATTTTGTGGAATACGATTTGCTTTTGATTTTCTGAACCTTGAATTTCGAGTCGCCTGCTTTGATTGAAACAAACGTCATAAAATCCCACGCAATCAGTTCTTCGGCGGTTCTCATTAAGAAAGAAATCATTTCATCGAATTTTTCGAACGATTTCTCAACGGAAATTAATCCGAGTAGCGCGGCAAGACGTTTTTCGTCCGTTTTCTTATTGAAATTTTCCTCGAAAAGCGAAAGCAAAGCGGAAATTATTCTAATGTATCTTCCGAGAAAATAAATAGTTTCAACCCCGAACGCTTCCCCGCTTTTGGAATCGACTGCAAGTATTAAAACGAGTTGATTATTGTAATTGAACGGAACTCCGCAAAAACTTCTGATATTCTGCCTTGCGGTATAATAACGGATATTCTCTATTTCAACGTTCGGAGTGATATTGTTCAGAATTTCAGGCTCGTTTTTCGTGGCAATTCTGCTCAAAACGTCCTGCTCCAAATCGAATTTCCGCTCGAATATTTGTCCGTCGGGAATGGTTGTATCGTAAGCGCGAAGCGAAATTTTTTCGGTTTGCGGATTGTAAATAAAAAATAGCGCGCTGTTTGCCGCCAAACTTTCCCGGACTGCAATAAGAAAATGTTTCAACAAGCCGATAAATTCGTTGCTGTCGCTTTCGGTTAATTTTCCGCCGATGATTTTATTGTATTCTTCAATCGCTTCGGGAGTAATTTCCTGTGGAAAATCGAACGATTCGTCGTCGCTTATTACGTTTTTGCCGCGCGCTACAACCTCAAATCCTTCGTCCCCGAAATCAAGTTTATTGGGGTTGCTTTCGGTTTCTTTCGGAATATTTTCGTTTTGTTTCAGTTGCTCCTCAACTTTGTCAAATTCTTTATTCCGCAAAGAATCGCGAAGAAAAATTATAAATCCGGCATAAAGCGCAAGAAGCAATCCGATTATCGCTTGAATTATTACATTATTACTTAATATTAGAGCAATTATCAAAATAGGAATAATAAGGTAAACCAGAATTCTTTTTCTATATTTCTTATTGACAGACATTCCGCCTAAATTACTATTTTTCAAACTTTTATTATACTAAAAGTTTCACTCATATGCTCACTAAATATTGGGATTTATTTTGAAATTTTTAACTATTTTTGCTTCACAATTACAAAAAAATTAAAGAATATGAATAAAAAAAGTTTTCCAGATTACTTCCCTAATGAAAGAAAACGGATTTTTACTATTGCATCCGCTTTTATTTTCCTTGGATACTTAATTGATTTTATCTTTAATGCAAATAAATTCGGAACCATTTTATGGATAGCTGATTTTAGCGAAATGGTCATTATTTTATTTTCTACAACTTTTGCATTGTTAGGTTATATATCCATTCAAACTTCCTATGCGATTACACTTTACTCCTCAATTGTTTTACTAACATCCTCGTACTTTTATTTTATTTATAATGGAACTTTTGAACCGTCGGTAATTTTTCAGGATATGCTTGTTATTCCGCTTATTACAATAAGCGCCGGACTTATTTTAAGCAGAAAACATTTACTAACAATCGGTTTACTTTATTTTATAACTTATCCGTTAATTATGTGGTTCTCCGAAGATCCTACGCTTAGAGATTCGGTTTTATTTGTTGCAATTCTCACAATTGGCTCCACGCTTATTCTTTATTATATCTTCGGTTTAATTGAGCAATCGCTTGCCGAAAAAGAAGAAGGACAAAAGCAACTTGAACGTGAAAAAGACAAAACAAAAAAAGCAAACGAAGAAAAAGATAAACTGTTTTCAGTCATAGCCCACGATTTACGCGGACCAATCGGAAACGTTAGAAATATGTTGTCTTATATTTCTGATTATCCTCTTGACGAACTCGAAAAAAAAGAAATTATCGACGGCGTTTTACGTTCGGTGGAAAAAACTTACAATTTACTCGTATCGTTGCTTGATTGGTCAACGAACGAACAAGGTTATTTAAATTATTCGCCTAAAAACATTAATCTAAAATCCGTTGCGGAAGACGCTTTGGATTTTGTGGCCGAAGAAGTAAAAAGCAAGAAAATAGAAATCATTAACAATATTGACGAAGATATTGTTACTTACAGCGATTCAAATATGCTCATGGGAATTTTCAGAAATCTTTTGAGCAACGCAATTAAATTTTCCCATGTTGCAGGACGAATTCATTTGGACGCCGAAATAAAACGCGAGGAGATTGTTGTTATAGTTAAAGATGAAGGCGTTGGAATTTCGCAAGAAAAGTTAAATAAGATTTTTTCCGAAACAAATATTGAAACTTCGCTCGGAACAAAAAGCGAGATTGGTTACGGTTTCGGAATGAATCTAATTAAAGATTTTGTACAGAAAAACGGCGGCAAAATTTGGGCGGAAAGCGAAGAAGGGAAAGGCACGACTTTTTATTTCACCGTTCCGCTACAAAGTTTTGAATAAAAAAAAGCGACGCTTTTGCGCCGCCGTAAAACGTCAAGCCCAATATTTTTCAACGTGAATTGTTCCGGTTTTATCTCTCCGATTGTATTCCTTAAATCCTTCTTTTTCGAGAATTTCCAGCATCGCTTTAATCATTAAAGGATTTCCGCACAAAAACACGCGCGTGTTTTCCGGAGTCGGTTCTACGCCCCAACTATCTTTTAATCTTTTCTCTTCCCAAAGTTTCATTACAAAACCGGTTTCACCAGCCCAGCGTCCGTTTTCCTCTTCAGGGTGACTGATAATCGGAAGATATTCGAAATTTTTGCACAATCGCTTAAATCCGTTAAGTTCGCTTCTGTAACCTAAATCCCACGAGTGACGCGCGCCGTGAATTACCGCAAATTTTCTGTCGGTATTGCACTCTAAGTCAGTCCGAATCATGCTCATATACGGAGCCAAGCCGGTTCCGGTTGCGACAAACACGATGTTTTTTCTATCAGGAACGTCGGCGAGCGTGAACATTCCTGTAAATTTTTTACCGAGATAAACTTTATCGCCTGGCTCAAGAGCAAAAAGTCGCGGGGTTAATTCGCCGGATTCGACAAGCGCGATGTAAAATTCCACGTAATCTTTAACTTCCGGCGAGGAAGCGACCGAATAAGCTCTGCGGATTAATTTATCGGGATTGTCGCAAGGAAGCGGGTCGGCGGTGGGAATTCTTGGAGCGGAACAAGGTAAGCCCAAAACGCCGTATTGTCCGGCTTTGAAATCCGGCAATTGCCAACCAATTGGAACAAAACGCATAATTGCAAGCGTAGGCGATACTAAAATCTTTTGTACTAACTCGGCGTTTAATTCAAAATTTGCCATTTCTTTTCCTAATTTTAATTTTATTGAATATTAAAGATAACATTTAAATTTGATTTTTTTGAGAAATGAGCGCATTAATTAACGTCTTTTTGCGCAAAAATTACTGGCTATGGTAGAATGATTTGAGGCTTAGTTATTCTAATAAAAAAACGACGAAGTAATTTGCTCACAAAAAATGGCGCTTTCAAATTACTTCGTCGTTAGGTTTTACGCTTTTTTTAAGCGTTTCTTTTAGGGATTTAGGGACTTTTTATTCATCAAAAATAATGCTGTTATATAAATCTGCGTTAAGATATTTTGGCTCGTATTCAATTCCGCGTATATGAAGATTCCAGACAAACGCTTTAAGGTGAT
>WGAL01000252.1 GCA_015494845.1 Melioribacteraceae bacterium | reverse complement strand
GTCTTGAAGAAGAAGTAAAAAAAGGAACGTTCCGCGAAGATTTATATTACCGGCTGAACGTCGCAAAAATAATAATTCCGCCTTTGCGCGAAAGGAAAGACGACATTCCCAATTTGGCTTATAAATTTTTACGCGAATTTTCAGAAAAATTTGATAAAGAATTAACCTCAATTTCGGATGATGCGCTTGAGCTTCTTTCCAAACAATATTGGAAAGGTAATATACGTGAATTGCGCAACGCAATGGAACGTGCCGTTTTGATTTCAGACGGAACGCAATTAAAACCGAAACATTTGCATTTTCTCATAAATAACGCGGAAGAAGGCAACGAAGATACGGGAGAATATTTGCTTAGAATTCCGCCGCAAGGAATAAAAGCTGATGTGGTACTTCGCGATTTGATTTTGAAAACGCTCGAAATTACAAACGGAAATCAAGTAAGAGCCGCAAAGATTTTAGGACTTTCGCGTTCCAAATTAAGATACAGAATGGAACAATTAAATATAGAAGTAACAAAAAAAATTAATTAAAATTTTTAGAATGTTGGATAATAATAAATTTATGGCCAATATTCGCCAAGAGGAGGAGGCGATAAATAAAACTCTCTGTGTGTATTTTTAAAAAAACGGCTAAAATTTTACACTTTTTTCCCGATAATACTTTAACAAAAAATTTGAATTGAAAAATGGAAGAAAAAGAATTATTAGAACATTTGAAAGACGCAACGGTTGAAGAGAAGAGGGAAATTTTAACAGAGCTTTCAAAAGAGGAATTTTCGGACGACGCCGTTGCCGAAATTGTGAAAATGATTGAGGATGAAGATGCCGGAATCAGAGATGCGGTGTCCCAAGCTTTAATCGAAAATTCAAACAAAAAAATTCCTGAGTTAGTTGTTCCGTATATTTCTTCGCCGGATATTGCGGTAAGAAATCTTGCCGGCGAAATTTTGCTTAAAAAAGGGACTGACGCGCTTCCTGCAATGGTTAAATATTTAAAAAAAGCGAACGATGACGACCAGAAATTCCTTATTGATATAATGGGCTTGATTGGCGATAAATCCGTGGAAGACGATATAATTAAGGTTCTTGAAATTACTCAAAATGATAATGTGATTTTGGCTTGTATCGAAGCTCTCGGAAATATCAAAAGCGAGAAAGCAATCGATCTGATAATAGAAAAGTATAATGAAAACGAATTGTTTCATCCTACGATTTTCGATGCGCTTGGTAAAATCGGGAGCGAAGAAGCGATTAATTTTATGGCGAAAGAATATGAAAACGCCGACGATTTAACGAAATACTCAATGATTGAAAGCGTAGGAGAAGTCGGAAACGAGGAAATTTTCTTTTCGCTTCTCGGCGAACTGAAAAAACTTAATCCTCCTTTAAGTTGGGTTGTGGTTGAAGCTCTCGCCAAATTGCACGAAAAATTGGAACTTGACATTCCTTTTGACGAAAGTATGAAAAACACGCTCGTCGAAGTTATTAACGAAGCCGACGAACAATATAAAGTAGCCGCATCAAAATTATTGCGTGATTTTTCCGATAAAGACATCATTCGCGCCTGTCTTGCAAACTACGGCGTAAACGATGAATTTAACAATAACGTTAAGACGAAATTTTTCGAAAATCCTGTTGTATTCTATAAAAGTTTCATAAAGATTGCCGCGAACTCCGAAAAAGAAGCGCTGTTGATGGAACTGTTTAAAGAAGTTGTAACCCACGACGAAGGTCGCGGTTTGGAAGAACTAACTCCTGTTGAATTTCGTCAACTTTGTGATTTGTTTACGGTGAAATTGGAAAGTCTTGACGAAGAAGTGCGACTTTCGGCAATGGAGCTTTTATTCTTCTTATGTCTTGATACCGCATTGGTATTTCTCGATACTATGGCAAAGGACGATAACGTTTGGAACAAAATGCGGTTATTGGAATTTTTATCTCAGCTTGACGGAGAAGAGGTTAACAACGCTTTACTGAAACTTGCCGAAGACGAAGACAAAATGGTTTCGGAAAAAGCAAAAGAAATTATTCAAGAAAAAGGAATAGAAGAGTAATAAAATGGCACTTAATGCTGGCGGATTTGGAAATAGACATGGAGGTGCGTCTCTAAGTTTCGGTTTTTCAAAATCAAAGAAAATGGAATTATCTCCGCAAGAATTTGAAGAATGGAGAAAATTCATTTACGAACTGACCGGAATATATTTCCAAGACAATAAAAAATATTTATTAGAAAGCAGATTGTTAAAGCGCGTTAATTTTTTAAAACTTAATTCGTTTAAGGAATATCTTGATTATTTAAAAAGAAATAGAAACAACAAAGCCGAATATAACGAACTATTCGAAGTAATAACAATTAACGAAACTTTCTTTTTCAGAAATCAACCGCAATTGGATGCGCTTGTTACAAAGGTTATTCCTGAAATAATGTCGATGTCTGAAAATAGAAACAAAACGAGATTTAAAATCTGGAGCGCGGCTTGTTCATCAGGAGAAGAGCCGTATTCTGTGGCAATTACAATAAATGAAATGATAAAATCGAAGTATCCGAATGTTCGTTTTGAAATTGTAGGAACGGATATTAATTATCAAGTTTTGAATACCGCCAGAAGCGGAATTTACAAGGAATATGCCGTAAGAAATACTCCGCCGTACTATATCAAAAAATATTTTAAGCAAGAAAACGGCCGGTATATTTTGGCCGATGAAATAAAAAGAATGGTTACGTTTCAGATGTTGAATTTGGCGGACGATGTCGGAATGAGAAGAATGCGTGATTTTGACGTTATCTTTTGCGCTAACGTATTAATTTATTTCGATAAAGATTCAAAAATCAAAGTAGTTAACCATTTGTACAACGCTTTAAACAAAGGCGGATATTTGTTTATCGGATACTCGGAAACTTTACACGGAATTTCGAAAGCATTTAAATTAGTTAGTTTTCCTAAAACAGTAGGATACAAAAAGGAGTAGTAAAAATATGAAACAATACGTACTTGTTGCGGACGATTCTCCTACGATACGCAAGTTTGTAACTTTTACTCTGAAGATGGCCGGTTTTGAGGTAATTTCAGCATCCGACGGAATGGAAGCCGCTGAAAAATTATCCCAGTATAAGTTTGATCTTGTGATTACGGACTTGAATATGCCTAATATGGACGGATTCGAATTGATAAAGGTAATTCGTGAAAATCCGGAATATGATGAAACTCCGATTATAATCTTGTCGTCTTTATCGAACAGCGAAGATATTGAGCGGGGGATAAACGCTGGGGCAAATTCGTATTTGGTTAAACCGTTCGACCCGAAAAGGTTACAATACGAAGTAGCAAAATATTTAAACTAAAAAGGAGAAGAAAATGGCGCTAAAATTTTTAGTTGTTGACGATTCCGTAACCATGAGAAGAATAGTCGTTAATACGTTGAAGAATTTAGGCTATACTGATATTGTTGAAGCCGGTGACGGAAAAGAAGCGCTTGAAAAATTAAAATCCACGCCTGATATTAATTTTGTTATTACCGATTGGAATATGCCGAATATGACCGGACTTGAGCTTACTCAGGCAATTAGAGGCGACGAAAAATTAAGCGAATTGCC
>WGAL01000251.1 GCA_015494845.1 Melioribacteraceae bacterium | reverse complement strand
TTTCCCGAACGGAGAAAAAGCGTTGAAATTTTTGGAAGAAAACGACGCAGATATTGCTTTCCTCGATTTGAATTTGCCTGACATTCACGGAATTGATTTGTTGCAAAAAATCAAGGAAATCCGTCCGGAAATTCTTGTGATAATAATTACCGGCTTTGCGTCCGTGGAATCTGCCGTGCGCGCGTTGAAACTCGGCGCGTACGATTACATAAAAAAGCCATTCAAAGCCGACGCGATAAAACTTATAACAAAACTCGCGTTGGAAACGCAATCGTTAAAACGTAAAGTAAAAGAACTTTCTCGGAAAGAAACGGAAGATACGGCGTTCGAAAGAATTTTGGGAATTAGTCCTGCAATAAGACTTGTTAAACAACAAATTATTCAGTTTGCGCAATACGACGAAGAAACGGTTCTGATTACGGGCGAAAGCGGGGTGGGGAAGGAACTTGTTGCCCGCGCTTTGCATGAAAAAAGCAAAAGAGCCGATAAGCCGTTTATCGAAATAAATTGCGCGTCCTTGCCCGAAAATTTGCTCGAAAGCGAATTGTTCGGATACGAAAAAGGCGCTTTTACCGACGCGCGCGATCGGAAAATCGGATTAATTGAAAAAGCAAACGGCGGCACGGTTTTCCTTGATGAAATCGGCGAGATGAGTCCTGGGTTGCAAGCGAAATTATTAAGATTGCTTGAGAACAAGCAATTCCGCAGGCTCGGCGCGACGGAAAACATTCGCGTAAACGTTAGAATTATCGCCGCTACGAATAAAAATCTTCTCGAAGCAATCGACAAAAAAGAATTCAGAAGCGACTTGTATTTTAGATTAAACGTGTTGAGAATTGAAGTTCCGCCTTTGCGTAACCGTAAAGAGGACGCGTTAATTCTTGCAAAATATTTTTTGAATTTCTATTCGAAAAAATTTAGGAAAAACATAAAAGGATTTTCAAGCGAAGTCGAGCGATTTTTTTCGTCGTACGATTGGCCTGGCAACGTTCGCGAACTTAAAAATTTGGTTGAAAGAATAACAATTATGGCGCAGGACGAGATAATTTCGCTGAACGATTTCCCTGAGGAATTGCTTAACGGAAATGCAAGAACAATTCGTAAGGATTTTGATTTGGCAGGGAAATCCCTCGACGAACTCGTCCAAAATTACGAAGCTGAAATAATCAAACAAGTTTTTGCAAAAAACGAATACAATGTGAGTAAAACCGCAACAGATTTGAAAATTCCGCGTCAAACGCTTCACTACAAATTGCAAAAATACGGAATAAAAAGTGACAAAAATTTGTCGTAGAGTGACGAATTTTCGTCGGTTTTGCTTGAAAATCTATAAACGAAATTTATAATTTGTTTTCTGTGTGATTAAAATCACGAAATATTTAGCAAAAACACAATTTTTAAATTTTAACTTTTCTTTGAGATTTTGGCATAATCGTTGTAAATATTAAGCGGGTTAAGGGGATGTGTTTATATTGTTTAACTAACAACCTTATAGGAGGATTTATGAAAAAATTATTTTCATTAATTACGGCTCTATTGTTGGTGGGATTTTTCACCAATGTTTCGGCACAGTCGATTAAGTGGTCTGGCGACTTGCAAGTTCGTCCACGTTACGACATGTTGGATTGGGGCGAATACGGACACAACGGCATCGGTAAAATCAACGATATGTATTACATGATGCGTGCCCGTATTAATGTTGCAGTCCAAATTGATGAAAACTGGGTAGGTAAAATCCAGTTAGCACATTACAACTACGCGGGTTATATGTTTACAAATCTTGCAGGTTTGGACGGAAATTATACTGTAATTGGTTCAAACGATTTAATTGCACGTCCATATGTAAACTTTACTCAAATGTGGTTCGGTTATCACGGTAAAACTTTCGGGTTGGACGGCGGTATTATACCTGTTAATGCATTGGCAAACCCGATGATTGATGTTCATTATTATCCGAACAAAATGATTGATATTCCGTTTACCATCTATAATTTAGGAACAGCAACAGGTTTCAAAGGTTATATCAATCCGGGCGCAGGAAAAATTCATTTTATGGCGTTGTTGGATGAAAACTACAGATATGTTGAAAAAGTTGGCGGCGATGTTGATCAAGATTTGCACGACAGATATACTTACGGAATCGATTATGAATTTACGGTTGGCGGTTTCAAATTGCAACCTGCTTTCTATTACACAATGGCAAACGATTCCGCAACAGCACCGATGACTTACGGTTTGAATCTTGCAACTCCGAAATTCGGCGGTTGGGGATTTGGAGCAACTTTTGCTATGACATCCAATTCAGCAGAAGGAACTACCGAATATAGCGGTATGTTTTTTAGAGTAAAAGTTACCGGTAAACTCGGTCCTGGTAAAGTTATTGCTTGGTATGATTATGCAAAAAGAACCGACAAACTTTCAAGCGGCGATCGTGATGAAAACTTTGGTTATATTTGGCTTGCATACGCTTGGGGCATTAATAAACACGTTACCGTTATGCCGAGAGCCCGTATAATTTCCGATAAAATCGACGGAGCCAAAGATTTCTCGAGAAACAAACTTGAAGTTCTCTTCATAGCAAAATTCTAAGTGTGAGATTTTAAGGGAGGAAAAATTTATTCCTCCCTTTTTTGTAGTAAATAATAAATTTTGGAGGAAAAATGAAAAAAGCGGGTAAACTTTTATTGGTTGCCGTTTTAGGACTTGCTTTCGTAGTGGGTTTGAACGGTTGCGGTAAAAAAGAAACCGGCCCGATTAAAATCGGTGTTTTGCTCCCTTTAACCGGTAGCAAAGCAAAATTCGGCGAAATGGAAAAGAACGCCTATGAATTGGCAAAAGAAAAAATCAACAAAAACGGTGGTATTGACGGAAGAAAACTTGAATTTGTTTATGAAGATGATACCGGCAAACCTGACGTAGGACGTGCAGGCGCAGAAAAATTAATTAACGTTGATAAAGTTCCGTTGATTGCCGGTGGTTACAGTTCATCTGTAACTTATGCAGCAGCAGCAGTTGCTCAACAATACAGAACTCCGTTTTTGGTAAATACCGGTTCGGTTGATAAAATTACGGAACCGGAATCCTTTAATTTAACGACAAACGACGGCGATAAATTCTATATTTACCGTCTCAATCCTCCTGTATCGGAATACGCTTCCGGTTTGGAAGGATTGTTGAAAGAAGTCGTTAAACCCAAATCGGTTTACATTATTCACGAAAGCACCACTTTCGGAACAAAAGGCGCAAAATCTTTCGCAAAAACTGCTAAAAAATTAGGCATTGAAATTCTCGGAAACGAATCTTATTCAAGCGGTACGGTTGATTTCAAACCGATGTTGCTCAACGCTAAAAAAGCTAATCCAGACGTTGTTTATATGATTGCGTATGTTATGGACGCGGCAATGTTGATGAAACAAGCCCGCGAACTTAATTTCCAACCGAAACTTTACGTTGGTGCCGGCGCTGGATTCACAATGCCTGCATTTAAGGAAAACGCCGGTAAAGCATCCGAAAGAGTTGTTTCCGCAACATTGTGGCATCAAACTCTTCCGATACCTGGCGCAAAAGAATTCTTTGACGCTTACGTTAAAAAATACGGCGGCGACGGACCTGATTACCACGGCGCAGAAGCTTACGCTGCCGCACAAGTTGTTGCAGATGTTTTGAAACGTTGCAAAGGCGATTATTCGAAAGAAAACATCAAAAAACAACTTGACGCTACCGATATGATGACTGTTTTCGGCCCTGTTAAATTTACTTCTTACGGAAAGAAAATTCACCAAAACAAAATGCAAACTTACGTTGTTCAATGGCAAGACGGAAGTTTGAAACTTGTTTGGCCGAAAGAACTTGCCAACGCAAAATTCGATTATCCGATTGACTGGAATAAATACTGGAAATAAGGCGTTTAGGGAGCGGTGAAATCCCGCTCCCGATTTTATAATTTTGAGATTTATGTTCTAAGTTTCATTTCTTAAAATTCCTGGAGTATATTATGGAAATGTTTTTGCAATCTTTGATTTCAGGATTGCTGGTAGGCGGACTATATGCTATAATCGGAATCGGAATGACGCTCATTATGGGCGTTCTGAAGATTATCAACTTAGCTCACGGACAAATGTTAATGGTTTCAATGTATATTGCGTGGGTAGCGTGGTATTATTTGGGTATTGATCCGTATTTGTCCGTATTTATTACGGTTCCGGTTGTGTTCTACCTTGCAAAATATATTAGTAAGTATTTGTTAAATCCGCTTATTGAAAAAGATTCTATTTTACCTGAGAACCAAGTTTTAATGACCGTTGGAATCGGAATTGTTTTGGTTGAGTTTATGAGATTTATTTTTACTTCCGATTACCGTTCGGTTCAAACAAGCTATACCGGACAGGCTTGGCACATCGGCGGTATTTCAATCGCAATTCCGTTGTTCTGGGCGTTTTTGTTCTCTATTGCCGCCACGATTTTCCTTTTCTATCTTTTAATGAAAACGGATTTGGGCCGTCAAATACGCGCAACGGCGCAAGACAGACTTGCCGCTTCCTTAATGGGAATTAGCGCCGAGAAAATCACGATTTTTACTTACGCTCTCGGTAGCGCTTTAATTGCGGCGGCAGGCTCGTTCTTTTTACCGATTTATTACCTTTATCCCGATGTCGGTCCGGAATTTACGGCAAAAGCTTTTGTTATCACGATACTCGGAGGTCTCGGTTCTACCGTAGGCGCGATTGCCGGCGGTATTGTGCTCGGATTGGCTGAAACTTTGGGCGCAACGTATATCGCGGCCGGTTATCGCGACGCTTTCGGGCTGATTATTTTCTTGCTTGTATTGGTATTCTTGCCTGGCGGATTAAAAAGTTTAACGAAGGTGTAGGTTAATTATGGAAAATAAAAAGTTTTTCTCGAAAGGTGAATTAATAATAATTTTTACAGGACTTGTTTTACCGTTATTGTTCTACTTTTCGCCTTATGCACAAGGATTGTTAATATTTATTATGATGTGGGTTGTGCTCGGAACGTCTTGGAACTTGCTTGCCGGTTACACAGGACAAGTTTCATTCGGACATGCGGCATATTTCGGAGTTGGCGCATACACTGCGGCTCTTCCGTTTCTGCATTATAAAATTTCGCCGTGGTGGGGTTTGATTGCAGGCGGAATTATGGCTGTTGTTATCGGTTATTTGCTTGGCGTTGTCGTATTCAGATTACGCGGACCGTATTTCGCTTTGGGAACTCTCGCATCGGCTGAAATTTTAAGAATAGCATTTGGCGAGGAGGAATGGTTAACAAACGGTCATAACGGTATTTTATACATCACAACTTGGGTTACCAAGATTCCATATTATTACATTATTTTCGCAATAGCCGTCGCTTCAATTGTTTCGGTTAAACTTTTGATGCGAAGACGCGAAGGTTATTATTTCCTTTCCATTCGCGAAGACGAAGACGCCGCAATGGCTCTCGGAATAAATACGAAGAAATATAAAAACATTTCGATGATTGTTTCTTCGTTCTGGGCGGGCGTTGCCGGCGCGTTCTATTTTATTTATATGGGCTTTATCGATTCCGAAACGGTTTTTGCGCTTCATAATATTTCGATTATAACAATTCTTGTCGGAATTATCGGAGGCGTTGGAACAATTTGGGGACCTGCGGTCGGCGCGATTATTATGGTTCTTTTGCAAGAACTTTTCCGTTCGGCAATTTTCGGCTTGGCGCCGCAATGGGTTTCCGGAATGCACGCCTTTGTATTCGGTCTTCTTGTAATTTTTGTTATTCTTTATCTGCCCGGCGGCGTAGTTGGCGATTGGGAATTGATAAAGAAAAAGTTGCACCTCAAAAGTAATACGGAGAAATAATGGGAATTTTAACCTTAAATAAAGTTACTAAGAATTTCGGCGGACTAACGGCCGTAAACAAGGTTTCCTTTACGGTTGAAGAAGGGGAAATTCTCGGATTAATCGGTCCAAACGGAAGCGGAAAAACGACAATCTTTAATTTGATAAATCATTATTATCCCGTAACAAGCGGCGAAATTATTTTCAAAGGGATAAATATTACTCATAAACAAACGCACGAAATTGCAATGCTCGGCATCGGGCGAACGTTTCAAGTGGTAAAACCGCTTAAACGTTTATCGGTTGAAGATAACATAATGGCGGCGGCTTTTGCGCGCGAAACTACTTTTGCCGGCGCGCGGAAAGTGGCAAGAGAAGTATTGGAATTTACTCATCTCGACCACGTCGCAAATATGAAAGCCGGCGCGTTGCCGATTGCCGGACGCAAGCGTTTGGAAATTGCAAAAGCCCTTGCAACTCGTCCTTCTTTGCTTTTGCTCGACGAGACGGCGGCCGGTTTGAATCCTTCCGAATTGGACGAAGCAATCGATATCATTAAAGCAATCCGTTCCGAACTCGGAATAACAATCATAATCGTAGAACACATAATGAAAGTTATTATGAATATTTCCGATAGAATCCACGCAATTGCGTTCGGAACAACAATAACCGAAGGGAAACCTGAAGAAGTCGCTAAAAACCCAACGGTAATTGAAGCGTATTTAGGCACTGATTATCATTAGGAGTAAATTGCTTATGCTGAAAGTAGAAAACATAGATATGAGTTACGGGGATTTGCAAGTCCTCTGGGATGTTTCTTTTGAAATTAGAAACGGCGAGATTCTTGTTCTTGTCGGAGCAAACGGCGCGGGAAAATCTTCGATAATTAAAACTATTTCCGGTTTGCAGAAAGTTTCGCGCGGGAAAATAACTTTTCAGGGGCAAGACATTACGAACAAAAATCCTGAAGACATTTTGAAAATGGGAATTGTTCATGTGCCGGAAGGACGCCGTTTGTTTAATGAAATGACTGTCGAGGAAAATTTGATTCTCGGCTCGCTTTGGGGAGAAGCCAAGGCAAAGAGATTTGAAACAATGGAAATGTGCTACGAGCTTTTCCCGAAACTGAAAGAAAGAAGAAATCAACTTGCCGGCACGCTTTCCGGCGGGGAACAACAAATGGTTGCAATTGCGCGCGGATTGATGTCTTTGCCGAAATTGTTGATGCTCGACGAACCGAGTTTGGGACTTGCTCCTGTTCTTGTTCAAGACGTTTTTGAAATTGTTAAAAGCGTGAACAGACAAGGTATCACGGTTTTACTTGTCGAGCAGAATGTTCAATCGACGTTGAAATTCTGCGACCGCGCTTATGTTCTCGAAAACGGTAAAATTGTTCTCGAAGGCACAGGGCAAGAATTACTAAACAACGAACACGTAAAAGAAGCGTTCTTGGGAATTTAAATTCAGGAGAATAAAATGTTAGTAAAAAAATGGATGACGAAAGACGTAATCACGGTTGACGTTCACGATACTATTTCCGAAGCGATTGAATTGTTAAAACGCAATAAAATCAGACGTTTGCCGGTTCTGGAAGACGGCAAATTGGTCGGAATCGTAACGGACAGAGATTTAAAAGAAGCGTCTCCGTCGAAAGTTACGTCGCTCGATATTTGGGAAGTTCACTATTTGCTTTCGAAAATTAAAGTTAAAGACATTTACAAACCGAATCCGATTACTATCAGCGACGAATCAACTCTCGAACAAGCCGCAATTTTAATGTACGACAATAAAATAGGCGGTTTGCCGGTTGTTGACGGAAAAGGGAATTTGGTTGGAATGATTACGGAGCACGATGTTTTTGAAGCGCTTATCAGAATTACAGGCGCGCGCGTTCCGAGTTATCGCGTTTCGATGTGCATCGACGATAAGGAAAGAGCGATTCAGGAAGTCTGCGATATTTTACGCGATTATGAACACAAATGTATCAGCATTTTGAACACATATTACGAAGTAAGACCT
>WGAL01000250.1 GCA_015494845.1 Melioribacteraceae bacterium | reverse complement strand
GCAAAAATCCGAAAAAAGTCGAGCGTTACCTACGGAATTACGACAAAGTAATGCAAAGAGTATTGGAGGTAAAAGAAAAAGACAGACTTCGCGCGTTTCAATCGCCGGTTCGCGGCGACGAAATTATGAAAATTTGCAATCTCGAACCTTCGCGTAAAGTCGGCGAAATCAAAAAAGCGATTGAGGAGGCAATACTCGAAGGGAAAATCGAAAACACGTACGAAGCCGCTTACGATTATTTGATGAAAATTAAAGACGAGTTTTGCGGCGAGAAAACAAATTTATAAATTACGGGAACGCAAAATTAGCGTTCCTTACTAATTTACTCTTCTTTTAATAAAAATTGAAAAATCTTAACCAATTCCTCGGTTATTTTTCTTCTCTCGTGCTTTACGACGTATTCTTCGTCCGGCGTTGGTAATTTTCCCGCTTTATATAATTTGTAAATTTCAACAAGTTTTTCCGTAATTTCTTCGATGTTATCCGGCTCGGAAACAAACGACGCGCCGTATTCTTCAAGCGCCAATTTCGCCGCGCCATCGGGAACCGAACCGAAAATCGGTTTCCTTGCTCCCACGTATTCAAATAACTTTCCGGGCAAAATTGCGTCGATATTTCTTTTCCGCCCAATCATAAACCAAAGGACGTCCGCGGAGGAAATTTTCCTAATTACCTCGGGATGCTCCATATAGCCGTAAGTTTTTACAATCAGTTCAAGTTTGTATTTTCTAATTATCCGTTGATATTTTTTATCCATCAAGCCGATGAAGTGAAATTCCAAATCAGCGGCAATTTCAGGATATTTAAGCAACAAATTACGCAAAGCGCGGAGCATATATTCCGGCGTAGTATATTCGATAAAATTACCGGAATGCATTATCAATAATTTATTATTTTCCTTGGCAATTGGCGGAGCATTTCTAAAATCTTCCTCATCGTAACCGTGCCGTAAAATGATGACTTCATTATGCTGTAAAAACGGATAATTCAGCAATATTTTTTCTTTGATTTTCCGGTTCGTTACCGTAACTCTATCAACGCGGCGCAAAGCGGAATATTCCAATTTGTAATGACGGAATTTGTGCGCCGGAGTCGGATAAAACGCAAAGTAACTTTCATACCACAAATCACGGTAATCGAAAACAACAGGGATATTGTGTTTTTCCTTCAATTCGGCAATTTCTACAAATACGGAAAAAGGCGGCGCGGTTACGAAAATCAAATCGAAATGCTCCGTTTTCAGCATCTCGTCAATTTTTTTCGCCGCTTTTTTTGCCCACGACTTTTTATTATCAGGAATGAAAAAAGTCTGACTGATGCGGTTCAAAATTTTTCTTATTCTTTCACGCGGAGCTCTGCTTGCTCCGATTTTTTTTAAAACCGCGTCGGCATCGTTTGCTTCAACTCTGACAATTCGAATATCTTTTTCTTTAAGTTCCTCAAGCAAAGATTCATCATAAGCGTAATATGCCGTGCTTCCGGTTGTAATTACCGTAGGTTGCCACCCGAAATCAGGCAAATATTTTACAAATTTCTGCGTTCTCTGAACGCCGCTCAGTCCCATCGGAGGAAAATAATATGCAACAACAAGTACTTTAAACATCGTATCCTAAGTTATTTATTTACTTGATAATTAGGCGCTTCTTTTGTAATCGTAATATCGTGCGGATGACTTTCGCGCAAACCGGCGCCGGTAATTTTAACAAACTTTGTTTTGGTTTTCAGTTCTTCTATGTTTCTTGCTCCCACGTAACCCATTGCCGCACGCAATCCGCCGATAAACTGATGAATTGTATCTGCCAAAGGACCTTTGTAAGGAACGCGCCCTTCAACGCCTTCCGGCACGAGTTTTTTAATATCGTCTTCCATATCTTGGAAATATCTATCCTTGCTCCCGCGCTTCATTGCTCCCAACGAGCCCATTCCGCGATAAACTTTAAATCTTCTTCCTTCGTACAGAATTGTTTCTCCTGGCGTTTCTTCAACTCCGGCAAACATTCCGCCAATCATTACCGAATCCGCTCCGGCGGCAATCGCTTTTGCAACGTCGCCGGTTTGCTTAATTCCGCCGTCGGCAATTAACGGAATTCCTCGCTTTTGCGTCTCTTTGAGCGTTTCGAAAATTGCGGAAATTTGCGGCACGCCAACTCCGGCTACAATCCGCGTCGTACAAATTGACCCTGCGCCAATTCCGACTTTCACCGCGTTTACGCCTGCGTCAATTAAAGCCGCGGCGGCTTCGGCGGTAACGATATTTCCGGCAATCAATTGCGCGTCGGGAAAAGCGGAGCGGATTCTCGCCACGGTTTCCACAACTCCGCGGGAATGTCCGTGCGCGGTATCAACTACTATCGCGTCCGCGCCCGCGGAAAGCAACGCCTCCGCCCTTTCCAACGTATCGGAAGAAACGCCGACCGCCGCACCGACGCGCAATCTTCCCAGTTCGTCCTTGCACGCGTTCGGATACATCGCTTTTTTCGAAATATCCTTGTAAGTAATCAATCCGCGCAAAATTCCCTCGGAATCAATCACAGGCAATTTTTCGATTTTATGTTTTTGAAGCAAAATTTTCGCCTCGTCCAAAGTCGTTCCAACCGGTGCGGTAATTAAGTTCTCTTTTGTCATCAATTTGGAAACCGGAACCGATAAATCGTCGGCAAATCGCAAATCGCGGTTTGTAATAATTCCGATTAGTTTTTGGTTTTCATCGACAATCGGAATACCGGAAATTTTATATTTCGCCATAATTTCGTGCGCGTCCGCGATTGTTTTGTCTGCCATTAGAGTAATCGGGTCGTGAATCATTCCGCTTTCGTAACGCTTTACTCTGTCAATTTCTTCCGCTTGCTCCGCAATTCCGAGATTTTTATGCACTATCCCGATACCGCCGTTTTGCGCCATAGCAATCGCCATTCTCGATTCGGTTACCGTATCCATTGCCGCGGAAAGAAACGGAATGTTCAAAGTAATATCAGTCGTTAATTTCGTTCTCAAATCGGTTTCCCTTGGAAGAACCGAAGATTCCGCCGGAAGCAGAAGTAAATCGTCAAACGTTAAACCTTCATAACTTATTTTATTCATTAAACTTACCTTTAATTATTTCATAAAGTTTCTATTCAAAAGCGGAAAAGCCGGTAATGTCTTCGCCGATTATTAACGTGTGCATTTCGTGCGTTCCTTCGTATGTTTTTACCGTTTCCAAATTTGCCGCGTGACGCATAACCGGATATTCGTTAATTATTCCGTTTGCTCCGTGAATTTCGCGCGCCAATCTTGCAATATTCAATGCGTGCTCCACATTATTTCTTTTTGCCATTGAAATATGCGTATGCTTCGCTTTTCCTTCGTCTTTTAATTTTGCCAATCTGAAAGCCAAAAGTTGCGCTTTTGTAATTTCCGTAATCATATAAACAAGTTTTTCTTGCGTAAGTTGGTAACCGGCTATTGGCTTGCTAAATTGAACTCTTTCCTTTGAATATTTCAACGCCGCTTCGTAACATGCAATCATGGAACCGACCGCTCCCCACGCAATTCCGTATCTCGCTTGATTCAAACACATTAACGGCGCTTTTAATCCTTTTGCGTCCGGCAAAATCATATCGTCCGGCACAAAAACGTCTTGAAATACCAATTCGGAAGTTACCGAAGCGCGCAAAGACAACTTCCCTTTCATAAGCGGCGCGGAAAATCCTTCGGACGAAGTATCCACAATAAAACCTCTGACTTTACCTTCCAACTTTGCCCAAACAATTGCAATATCCGCAATCGAGCCGTTTGTAATCCACATTTTCGCGCCGTTTAAAATATAGCCGCCTTCTGTTTTTTCGGCGCGCGTTATCATTCCTCCCGGATTCGAACCGTAATCCGGCTCGGTCAATCCGAAACAACCAACGAGTTCGCCCGCGGCAAGACGCGGTAAAAATTTCTTTTTCTGTTCTTCCGAACCGAAAGTATAAATCGGATACATTACCAAACCGCTTTGAACCGAGGCAAAACTGCGGATTCCGCTGTCGCCTCGTTCAAGTTCTTGCATCGCCAAACCGTACGCGACATTTGTGGCGTTTGCTCCGCCGTATTCTTCAGGCAAAGTCATTCCGAACAAACCGATTTCGCCCATTTTCTTTATCAAATGGCGCGGAAATTCGCCTTTCATGTAATATTCTTCAATAACAGGCAATACTTCTTTATCGGTAAAGTCCGCGACCGTAACTCTTACCAACTTTTCTTCGTCGCTGAGCCATTCCTCTATCAAATAATAATCAGTCATGCTCCGATTCTTTCCTTAATTTCTGTTAATGTTTTATGTATCACGTCGTTTGGAAACGCTCTGTAAAGCAAAAAATTTCTTACCGCAAAAAGTTGCTTCTCTTTTGATTTTTCGGAGAGGGTTTTCAATTTCTTTTCCGCCAAATCAAGAGCATTTTTGAAAATCTCATCCTCGTCGATTTCAGATAAATATTTATCAACTAACGAATTATCAATTCCGAGTTTAAATAAATTATATTTAATCGCTTTCGGCGAACGTTTCCTTAATTCGAAATTTTGCCGCACATACAATTCGGTAAATCTCTCGTCGTTTAGAAAATTATCGCGAATAAGTATCTCCAAAACCGAGTCGATATTTTTTTCCGAGTAACCTTTACGGAGCAATTTATCCTTTAACTCTCTTACGGAATGCTCCCGCCTTGAAAGCATTCTTAATGCGCTCGCTTTAATCAAAAAAATCTCATCTTGATTGATGAGATTTTTCAGTTCCGCGTCTGAAATTTCACTTCCCGCCGAATATGGAAATTTCTCCAACACGCGCTTGGAAACGGCAAGTTTGCTACCGTTATCAAAAGTAAGAACAAATTTGGTTCTCCCGGACTTAATTTCAATTATTTTCATAACTTACAATCATTCGCATAAAAACAAACATAGCGGCAAAATACGCTAAATTTTCCCGACTACGAAACGGCTATTCTTCGCCGCTCGCTTCGCTTTCTTCGCCGAAACCCAATTTCGCTTTAACGTCTTTTTCGAGTTCCGCAAACAATTCCGCATTTTCCGCAAGTTTTCTTCTGAATTGCTCCTTGCCCTGAAAACGGTTTTCGCCGTAAGTAAACCAAGAACCGCTCTTTTTAATTACGCCGTGCTCCACGCCCAAATCTATCAAATCTCCGGTTCTGCTAATTCCTTCGTTGAACATAATATCGAATTCAACTTGTTTGAAAGGCGGAGCAACCTTGTTTTTTACCACTTTAACGCGCGTTCTGTTGCCCACGACGTCTTGTCCTTCTTTGATTGAAGCAATACGGCGAATGTCGAGACGAACGGAAGCGTAAAATTTCAGCGCGTTTCCGCCAGTGGTTGTTTCAGGCGAACCGAACATTACCCCAATCTTGCTCCGTAATTGATTTGTAAAAATTACGACCGTTTTCGAGCGGCTTACCGCGCCGGTAATTTTACGCAACGCTTGCGACATCAATCGCGCTTGAACGCCCATTGTGGCGTCTCCCATATCGCCTTCAAGCTCGGAACGCGGAACAAGAGCGGCAACGGAATCGACCACAATAACGTCGAGCGCGTTGCTTCTTACCAGCGTATCGACAATTTCCAGAGCTTGCTCTCCGTAATCCGGTTGGGAAAGGAGCAAGTTATTTACGTCAACGCCTAATTTTTTCGCGTAATTCATATCGAGCGCGTGCTCCGCATCGATAAACGCCGCAAGTCCGCCTTCTTTTTGCGCTTCCGCAATAATGTGCAGGCAAACAGTTGTTTTACCTGACGATTCCGGTCCGTAAATTTCGATTATTCTTCCTCTAGGAACGCCCCCGATTCCCAACGCGTAATCCAACGAAAGCGAACCTGTGGAAATTGAATCGATTTTATTCACAATGCCGTCGCCGAGACGCATTATTGTGCCTTTTCCGTATGTTTTTTCAAGATTTTGAATAGTGTCTTCAAGAATTTTAAGGCGAGGGTCTTTTACGTTTGTTTCTTTTTCTTTTGCCATTTTATTCTCCCAAATTATATTTTTCTATTGATTTATAAACAGCGCCGCTCGGTTTCAACAAACTTTTATATAAAGTAATGTTTTCCGCGACAAAATCAAACGGCTCAAATTTAATTGTGTAAAATTTTTCCAAAACGGTTTTATCTTCATTTCCCTTCAAACGTTTTAACGTTACGTGCGGATGAAATTTCCGTTTTTCCTTTTCAAAACCGATTTTCTCCAACAAATTATCGAGTTCCGCAAAATATTTATCCAATTTTTCATTTTTACCAAACCCAGCCCACAAGATTTGCGGGTTGCCGTTTCTTCTGAAAAAACCGAACCGGTTCAAACGCAGACTTAACGGTTCTTTATTTTTTGAAAAATCGCTTAAAATTTTTTTCACTTTTTCCGCTTTTTCTTGCTCGGTTTCGCCGAGAAATTTTAACGTAATATGCAACTTGCCAGGGCTTTCCCACTTTACTTTTTCGCGCAGGTCGATTTCCCTCAGCAATTTGTAAATGAACTCTTTCGCATCAACAGGAATATCGAGCGCGATAAACAAGCGGTTATTCATCGGAAATTCCGAGCAAATGACGCCTTAACATATCGAGCGCGCTTTGCGAGGTTTTATCTTTGTTCGTCAATCTGTCGGTTCCGAAATGGAATTCTTTTACTCGGCACTTTTCTTCGTCCGCCAAAGCAATGTAAACCAATCCAATCGGCTTTGTAGCAGTTGCGCCGCTTGGACCCATAATTCCGGTTACGGCAAGTCCTAAATCGGCGCCGCAACTTTGACGAACGCCTGTTGCCATTTGCTCGGCGACTTGCGGACTAACCGCGCCGTATTTGTTAATCGTATCTTCGTCCACATTAAGCAGCTCTACTTTTGCGCCGTTGCTGTAACTTACAATTCCTCTGTCAAAAAACGCGCTTGAACCGGGAATATTCGTCAAGCGCGAGGCAATTAATCCGCCGGTGCAAGATTCCGCAGTCGCAAGCGTGAGTTCGCGTTCAATCAAAAGTTTAGCAACGACTTCTTCCAAAGTTTGATTATCGACGCCGTAAATGTATCTTCCGATTTTTGCGCGGATTTTTTGTTCGACAAGTAAAAGTTTGTCGGTCGCTTCCTCGCGCGTCGGCGCTTTTACGGTAATTCTCAGCCGTACGCCGAATTGATTAGGCAAAAATGCGAGCTTCGCGTCGCCAAGCAATTCGTCCAAATCGCCTAATTTTAAGAACACTTCCGATTCAGGCAATCCGGTTGTAAGCAAAGTTTTGCGTACGACCGCTTCCCCGTTTAAGTCGGAAAGCAAACGCAAGCGCGGAATAAGATAATCGTTTACCATTGCTTGCATTTCGGCGGGAACGCCGGGCATAACCGCAAGATATTTCCCGTCTTGAGCGAACCACAAACCGGGCGCGGTTCCTTTTGTATTTTCAAACGTTTCGGCAATTTCAGGAACTTGAGCTTGCGTTTTGTGAATTTCCTTAATTTCCATATTTCTTTGTTCCAGAAATTCCTTAACGCGCGCCCAAATTTGCTCGTTAAAAACAAGTTTTGTTCCGTAATATTTGACGACAGCGCTTTTTGTTACGTCGTCGTGCGTCGGTCCTAAGCCGCCGGTCATTACCACAAGTTCGGCTTGCTCAAATGCGGTTTTCAATTCGTTAATAATTTCCTCTTCATCATCCGCAATGGCAACCATCTTCACAACGTCAATGGAAAGTTCGTTCAACTTATCTGCGATAAACGCCGCGTTGCTGTTAATGATTTGTCCGATTAGAATCTCGTCGCCAATGCTTATTAAATATGCT
>WGAL01000249.1 GCA_015494845.1 Melioribacteraceae bacterium | reverse complement strand
TCTCATACAAAACAAAAAGAGTTTTGAAAAATGTCGGATGTTTTTCTTATTTTCTGACTAAAATTTTATAGCGGGATTTTTAACGGTGAAAAACAAAAAACACTTTACGAAAATCGGCTTATTAATTTTACTTTTATTCCTTTCTTACGGTTGCGCTGGAACCGGCGTTTTACTTGAAGCACCGCCGTTCGAAGATAAAATTCCCGAATTTTTAACCGGATTCTACTCGGTTAACAAAATAGAAAACGGCAAAGTTTCCACCAAGCACGGTTCGGAATTTCTTGGCGACTTTGTTTATTTGTACAAAGACGATTATTTCAAAAGTGGGAAATATTTCAGCGGTATTAAAGGTTCTTTTCTTCCAAATAGAATAATCAGAACTTCTTACAAACGCAAAAAACTAAAATTTTATTGGTTTGACGACGACAACTCGTCAAAAAGGGGCGAAATTACTTTTGATAAAATTACCGAGAAAAAACTCGCCGCAACATTCGTTACCGACAAAGGCGAAAAAGAAAGCTACGAACTTGTTTTTTACAAACATCAATTGCAAGGCGATAAAATGATTACAATGCCGCTTGCGCATCGCGGCGTAAGTTACCAACCGCCAAATAATTACGACGGCATTTTCCCCGCAAACACTATTCCCGCATTCGAAGCGGCGTTGCGCTCGGGCTTCCGCGGATTTGAGTTGGATGTGCGCATAACAAAAGATAACCGTTTTGTCGTCAGTCACGATGAAAACCTAAGCGTTTCCACAACCGCAATCGGGTTGGTTGGCGAAAAAAATCTTAGCGAAATAGAAAACGCTCTCGTAGTTAAAAGCGCCGCCATTCCGGAAAATCGCGCGACGGCAGAAGAGGCTTACATTGCCGCGCCAATTGTTTCTTTGAAAAAAGTGTTGGATTTATTTATCAACAACAATCGCCTTAAAAAAATTGTCATAGATATAAAACCGGACACTGACGAACGGATTGCAAAAGCCGCCGAACACGATTTCAAAAACTTTACGAAAGAACAACAGCAGAAAATCCTTTTTTTGACAAGGGAAGAAAGCTCGGCAAAAGTTTTGCGTAAAATTTGTCCTTACTCGGATATCGCTCTTGAAGGCTCAATCGGACCGGAACCAATTGAAGATTTGCCAAAATTTTTCCCGGAAGAAGTCGGGCTCCCTCGCGGAGCGCACAACGCAATTTCTTTTGGCGCAAATATTATTCTCGCTTTCAAATCAGCCGAAACTGCAAAACAAGAAATTGCGCGCGCTTTGGAGCTTTCGCGCAAGCATCATTACAAAATTGTAATGTGGACTTTTGCAAGAGAAAGCAGACTCGATTTTATGCGCGAAAATAAATTCTTTCCCGATTTTATTTTGCTCGATTTACCTTATTACAAATACGCGTTGCAACAATTGAGATATATTAAAGAAAACAACGTTAAAGTTGAAACAATTAACAAATACAAAGAAACCGAAAGATTTAAGAACCCGATTTATAAGAGAAAATTTAATCAATACGTTAAAGATTTCTGGTTTAAATCGCGAACGACGTTCGGAGTAAGTTACGGCGTTGGAAAACCTCGCCACACGGAAAGCAAAAGCGGGTTTTCCAATCTCGGAAATCTTGAAATTAACATCGGCAGAAGCGAAGTTGATGTTTTCTCAAAAACAAATTTGGAATTAAACGAAACTTTTCTCTTTTGGTCGATGTTTTCGCAGGACTTAATTTCGTCTCACGACAATTACTCGACTTCGTTCAAAGCGCAAAGGTTAGGAATAGGTAAAACCGACGGATTCGGTTACGTCGGTTCTGTTTTTTCAATTATTCCATACGTGGCAATCGGTTTAACTTGGACAAAAATAAATAATTTTTCAGCGACAAACGAGTGCGACAAAAAAATTCTCGATGATTTCAAAGGAAATATTCGTTTTGGCGATCGAGAGTTTTTCGGCATAAAAGCCGAAATATTATCTCATGTCCATCTTAATTTAAATTATGAAACAGGCGTAATATTTCCCAGACATAAATTCTTCCAGTGGTTAGGAAGTTTTGCACTGATGGAAGCGGGTTATCTGACGCTTGCGCATTACACAAGCACGTGGATTGATAAGAAACCGGTCGCCGGGCCAATTGTCAATACGCTTTTCAGAGCGGCGTATCTTTTCGGCTATTATTTAATCAGAAAAGAAAATATGTACTGGCCGTTTCCTTCCGAACCGCCGTTACGCTACGACGCCGTTAATTTCGGAATTAATTTTATCTTTTGATTAAGAAAAATTTTCTATTCACAAAAATTCGAGATAAGAATATGGAAAATAAATCAAACGAAGAAATTCTAAACAGAAACATCGTCGCATTTTTGCGAATAAGTTTTGTCGCTCTTCTGTTTTATTTATCGTATGTAATATTAGAACCGTTTTTAATTCTCGTAGTTTGGAGCATTATCATCGCCGTGGGAGTTTATCCGCTTTTCGAAAAATTATCGGACAAACTCGGCGGAAAGGAAAAGTTCGCCGCGGTTTTGCTTGTATTAATTGCGCTTTCGCTAATTATTATTCCGTCCGTTTTGCTTCTTGATTCCACGATAAGCAACATAAAAACTCTGC
>WGAL01000248.1 GCA_015494845.1 Melioribacteraceae bacterium | reverse complement strand
GTCCGTTTGTAGGCGAAAGCGGAAATTACACGCGCACGACAAATCGCCGCGATTTTTCAATCGAGCCGCCGAGCGATACGATTTTGGATTACGCGCAAAAAAACGGAATAGAAACCGTCGCAATCGGAAAAATAAACGATTTGTTTGCTCACAGAGGAATTACTACCGGAATTAAAACAAAATCGAACGCCGAAGGAATTAAGCAAACAATCAGATTTGCGAAAGAAAAAAACGGCGCGTTTATTTTTACGAACCTCGTCGATTTCGACGTTTATTACGGACACCGGAACGACCCGGAAGGTTTCGCCAAAGCGCTGAAAGAATTTGACGACGCGTTGCCTTCGATTCTCGGTTCTTTGGATAAAACCGACGCGCTCGTTATTACGGCGGATCACGGAAACGACCCGACGACGCCAAGCACCGACCATTCGCGCGAATACGTTCCGCTTCTGTTTTTCTCGAATAATCTCGGCGGAACAAATCTTGGAACTCGCGAAACTTTTTCCGACGTCGGACAAACGGTCGCGCACTTTTTCAAAATAAACAACGATTTGCAAGGAATAAGTTTTTTGTACGGGTAATAAATTGTTTGATTGTTCAGACGAAAAACGGTTCTGAAAAAATTGCAACTTTATTTATAATTTTTCATCAAACGTTCGCCGAAAACTAAATTTTAACTAAAAATTTTCGATAAAATTAAATAATTGATTTGAGGAACGGATGATTCTCGGAAAAGTAATAGGAACGGTTTGGTCAACGAGAAAAGATGAAAATCTTGTCGGAATGAAATTTTTGATTGTAAAACATCTTAAACTCGATTACACGGAAAAAGACGCATTCACGGTCGCCGTTGATTCCGTTGGCGCAGGCGTCGGCGAAGTTGTTTTGTTTGCGCAAGGAAGTTCGGCGCGACAAACAAAACTAACCAAAAACAAACCTGTTGACGCCGTAATTATGGCAATTGTGGATAAATTGGACGTAAACGGAAAACCGGTAAAAGACGAATGAATCTCGGCAAAGTAATTGGAACAATTTGGGCTACCCGGAAGTATGAAGCCCTGAACAATACGAAAATGCAACTTGTTCAGCCGCTCGATTTCGAACAAAATGAAATCGGTGAACCTGTAATTGCGGTTGATACAATCGGCGCAGGACCTGGCGAAACGATTTTTTACATTACTTCAAGCGAAGCGGTAATTCCAATGGACGTTGATTTTGCCCCGGTTGACGCCGCTATTGTAGGAATTGTTGACAGCATAAATTTGGAAAATAATAAGCAGTAAATAAAGGAGGTGTAAGCCTTGAAAATTACAAAACAGTTTACGAACCGCGAAAGCCAATCTCTCGATAAGTATTTGCAGGAAATCGGCAAAGTGGATTTGCTGACGCCGCAAGAGGAAATCGAGCTTGCGAAAGAAATTAAAAAAGGGAATCAGCAAGCGCTCGACCGCCTCGTAAAGGCGAACTTGCGCTTTGTTGTTAGCGTTGCAAAGCAATATCAAAATCAAGGGCTTTCGTTGGGCGATTTGATAAACGAAGGAAATTTGGGATTAATTAAAGCGGCAAAACGTTTTGACGAAACGCGCGGATTTAAGTTCATTTCTTACGCGGTTTGGTGGATTCGTCAATCCATTTTGCAAGCGTTGGCGGAACAATCGAGAATTGTGCGTTTGCCTCTGAACAGAGTCGGCGCGCTGAATAAAATCGGCAAAGCGTACAGTTCGCTGGAGCAAGAATACGAGCGCGAACCGAGCGCGACCGAACTTGCAAAAGAACTCGATATGGACGTGAACGAAATTGCCGATACGCTGAAAATATCGGGACGCCACGTTTCGATGGACGCGCCGTTCGGACAAGGCGAAGACAACCGTTTGCTCGACGTTCTTTCCGACGACAGACAACCTTCGCCCGACCAAAAACTAATGGAAGATTCGCTTCGCAGCGAAATCGACCGCGCGCTTTCCACTTTAACCGAGCGCGAAGGCGAAGTTATTCGTCTCTATTTCGGATTGGGCAAAGAGCATTCGCTCACGCTTGAAGAAATCGGAGAAAAATTTAACCTTACGCGCGAAAGAGTAAGACAAATCAAAGAGAAAGCAATCAGAAGATTGCGCCACGCATCGCGAAGTAAAAACTTACGCACGTATTTGGGATAAAATGCTCGCAAGAGCGCTAAAATATTTTGGAGGAGGAATAATTCTCGCATTTTTAATTGCAGGATGTTCCTCCTCTTCTTTTAATAGCAGATACGATAAACATCCGAAAAAAGAAACGGAGAAAGGGAAAAAAATCCGTTTCACTTCCGAAAACGACGAAAATCCGAAAAAAGATTCCTCCGTAAAATATTCCAACCCGCAAAACAAAGAGTTCGACCAGCCGCCTGTTGAAGATTACAAAATCGATAAAAAAGCGTTTGTCGAGAAATACAAATATCTCGAACAACTTTCCGGTGCGCTGACGCCCCGCGAAAAACTGCTTTTCGAAATAATAAAATATTTGGATACGCCTTATCAATACGGCGGAAATTCCATCGACGGCGTCGATTGTTCGGCGTTTACGCAAAACGTGTTTTCGAAAGCGTTGGGAATATCATTGCCGCGAACGGCAAGCGAACAATTCCGCGAAGGCGTTTCGGTAAATCGCTCCGAACTGAAGTTCGGTGATTTGATTTTTTTCGATACGACGAGCCGTTCTTTCCCTGGACACGTGGGAATTTATCTCGGCAACGATTTATTCGCGCACGCAAGCCAATCGCGCGGAGTAATAATTTCCTCGCTTAACAGCGAGTATTACAAAACGCGCTTTGTCGGAGGCAGAAGAGTTTTGAACGCCGAGGATTGAAAGGGAAATTTCTATTTTTTAATCTTCCAAGTTTGCGGGAAAAAGAAAACAACCAAGCCGTAAATTTCCAAGCGTCCGAGAAGCATCACGAAACCCAAAAGCCACTTTCCCGCATCCGGTATTTGCGAATAATTTTCGAGCGAACCGACGGTTGAAAGTCCGGGACCGACGTTTCCCATAGCCGCGGCGGAACCGGAAAACGCCGAAAGCGGATCGACGCCAAGAAGCGTTAATAACATTGAGGAAACAAACACGATAAAAATGTATCCGGTAATGTAAAGAACCGCAAGCGAAACCGCGTTATCGTCCAATTTTTTACCGTCAACAACCAACGGGAAAACTGCATTCGGATGCAAAACTTGTCTGAACCGCCGTTTTAACGCTTTGAAGAAAATTACAATTCTATCCATTTTAATTCCGCCGGAGGTTGAGCCCGCCATTGCGCATTGCAACGTGAAAAAGATAATCATCAATTGCGCGAACGCCGGCCAAACCGAAGAATCCGCGTTTGCAAAACCGGTTGACGTTCCCACGGATAAAATCTGAAAAGACGAGTAACGAAGCGCTTCCCAAAACGATCGGTAACTTCCGGTGAAAAACAAATCGAGCGCAACAAGAATAATTGCAGCAAAGTTTGAACCGATGTAATATTTAAATACAGACGAAGTTTTTAAATCGGAAAAACGTCCCACTACAACCGAAAAAAGCAGCGCGAAGTTGGTTCCGGAAAGAATCATAAAAATCATTATTATAACTTCAATGGAGACGCTGTCAAAAGCCGCGACGCTCATATTTTTATCGGAAAATCCGCCGGTTGCAACCGTTGCAAACGAGTGCGTAACCGCGTCAAACAAGTTCATTCCGGCAAACATTAAAGCCGCGGTTTCAAGAATCGTTATTCCCAAATAAATGTATAAAATAATTCTTACGGCTTCGCTTGTTCTTTTTCTGAATTGTTTTAAATTCGAAATCGAAACTTCGGTTCGAGCAAGCGAAACACCGACAAATCCTGTGGATGGCAAAACGGCGAGAACGAAAATGATAATGCCGATTCCGCCCATCCAGTGCGTCGAGGCGCGCCAGAAAAGTATTCCGAGAGGCAAGCCCTCGATGTTGTTCAAAATTGTCGCGCCGGTGGTCGTGTAGCCCGAAACGCTTTCGAACCACGAATTAACAATCGTAAACTCGCCGCCGTTTAGAATGTATGGCAACATTCCGATTATGCACGAAAGAAACCAACTTCCAACGACGATTACAAGTCCTTCGTGATTCGTTATTTCTTCCGGCGCAGGAACGAAAATCAGCGGGAACAATCCGAACAGAAGCGAAATAACAAAAGAATAAGCGAGCGGGAACAATCCGGCGTCGTGATTAAAAAACGAAATGACGCTTGAAACGAAAAGGAAAAAAGCGTTGAATAAAAAGACAAATCCGATGTAGCGAATAACAATTTGCGGACGCATTTTAATCTCTGTTTATTTCGGCTTTTACGGTAAGTTTGCGGACGCTTTCGGAAAGTTCGTGAATTTCGTCCTTCGATTCCGTTTGATAATCGTAAGGAATTCCGTTTTCGGTAAAATCGTTCACTTTTTTCGTAATGGTTACGATAGGGGTAACAACGTAATGATTAACGAAGAAACTGAACAGGAGCGCAAAAACAATCGCCGCGCTCATCGCCACAAGTCCGGGCATAATGGAGCGGTTTTCTTCCGCGTCGATTTTCATTGTGAGTTCGGATAAGCGGGTTTCGTAATACTTGTGAAATTCGTCCACCACTTTATCGGCTTTTTCCAAAACGGTTTTAAGTTTCGAAAAATAAACTTCTTTGGAATAGATTTGTTTATCGGAAAGCAACTTGTCGGTTAAATTTTTTGCGGAAGCGTATTCTTTTTTGATTTGTTCGATTATTCGTTTTTCTTGACTATTGGAAATATTCGTTTCGATTTTTTTCAGCGTGGAACCGAAAATCGAATCCGCTTTGTTAAAAAGCGCGACGCTTTCCTCTTTTTTGTCGAGAAGAAATAGCATAAACGCTTTTTGTTCGATTTCCAACGCGCGGTTTAGTTTGTTCGTTTCGTAAATCATCGATAAATTCTCGCCGAACATTTTCCGCAAATTTTTGCCGGCGAATTTCACTTGGAAAATCGACCATGCGCCGGCGATAAAAAGCATTGCCGCAATAATTAGAAATCCGGCGGTTATTTTGAGTTTAAGTTTCATCGCAATTCCGATTTAATTTCACATCGAAAAATAACACAACAATTCAACAAATGTTTGATTTTTGGTAAGATACGGAACATGTTTGGAAAAAAAGAAGATTGAATATTAAGGATTTCATAATTGTCGAATTAATTTTGGGGTTATCGATTTATTAATAAACGCTAAAAATCTTCTTTCTATTCATTATCATTTTCCAAAGGGATATTTTTTTCTTTGCAATATTTTATGATTTCGGAATCGGTTTTCAGCGGCTTGTCGCAAAATGCTTGTAAACCCCGTTCGGCGTCTTCGCGGTATTTTGCGTCAGCCGACATTATTTTCTCCGTTAATTTTATGAACGTTTCAAACTCTTTGTTAATTTTACAAAGTTTGTCGATTGTCTTAAAATCCAATTCTTTATACTTCGAAGGAAAAATCTGCTTGCTTTCAAACGGATTGGTTTTCAATTCGATAACTCCAATGCCGAATGCTTCGCTTAATCGTTTGATTTCATCGTGCAAGCTTTCGTTAAAATAAAACGCGACCAAGAAGCCGTGATTTGCCCAACTTGAATTTGAAACGGTTTGGAAAAACGCTTCTTTTAATTCGTAATCCGTGTTAATCTCTTTTTTAAGTTCGTACGAAATAAGTTTGAACGTGTCGTTTCTATTGATTGTCCATTGCAAAGATTGACTACTTTTATTCTCAAGTTTCAAGAACTCAATTCCCACCATATCGGGATGCACCCACTTTTGATTTTTATCTTTCCGGCTTGCCGATTTTTCATGATAAATTGTTTTCGCTTGAATATTATAGTTTTTCAAATACGTTACGAGAAGAGGATGAAGGTCTCGCTCATTGTATGATTTTTTCTCTTTTGTTGGAGGCTGTTCCGTATCGCCGATAAGTTCTTCATCTTTAATTAAAGACTCGTTTTTTGCAAGATAATAACGATAAATCCCATCTTTAAATTTTACTCTTTTTACTCTTGAATCGGCTCTGCGAATGAAATCGCCGAGTTGAGCCGAAACGGTATTTTCAGGAGTTTCCTTGCCTTTGAAAGGAGGATAATAATTCTTATCTATAATGTGCCGGTAAATCTCCAAATAAGTGGCGGGCTTAATCAAATCGTCCAAACTTTTAATTATCGCTTCTTTTATAGTCATATTATTTCCGAATTAATTTACAAAATATAAAATTTTTAATTTGCTTAACATTCAATTTTCTGGCAACACATTAGTTGTAGATTGATTAAAGAAAAATTCTTTTTCTTTTACAACGATTAAAATGGCGATAATTAATAAAATTCCCGTCTGAATTACTTTACTTACAGGATGAGTAGCGAATATTTCGTTAAAATAGCCTGCCGTAATATGAAAAATAATCGGAATAATAATAT
>WGAL01000247.1 GCA_015494845.1 Melioribacteraceae bacterium | reverse complement strand
TTCCACAAAGAATTGATGATGATTTTGTAAACGCTGTAAAATTAATTGCAGAATTAAAAGGTCGAGTAATTTTGAGCGGGGTAGGGAAGTCCGGATTAATTGCGCGTAAGATTGTTGCAACGTTAAATTCAACCGGAACGCCAGCTGTTTTTTTGCATCCGGTAGATGCCTTGCACGGCGATTTGGGAATAGTAAGAAAAGAAGACGTTGCGATTTTAATTTCCAAAAGCGGCGGAACGGAAGAACTGAATAATTTAATCCCAATGTTAAAACGTTTGGGCGTTCCGATTATTGCAATGTGCGGGAACAAAAATTCTTCTCTTGTCAGAAATTCCGATTATTTTCTTAACATTCACGTGGACGAAGAAGCTTGTCCGTACGACCTTGCGCCGACTTCTTCAACAACCGTTACGCTTGTGCTTGGCGACGCGCTTGCGATTTCATTACTGAAAATAAAGGGCTTTACGCCGGATGATTTCGCGATGTTGCATCCAGCCGGAAATCTTGGCAAGAAACTTACCTTAAAGGTTGAAGAAATAATGATTACCGGCGACGAAGTTCCGAAGGTTCATCTTTCAACGCCGTTTCGTCAAACGGTTTTAGAAATTACGCAAAAGAGACTCGGCGCTACGACCGTAGTTGATGATAATGATATTTTACAAGGAATAATTACCGACGGCGACTTGCGGAGACTTTTGCAAAAGAATGAAGATTTAAGATATTTTACAGCCGAAAAGATAATGACGCGAAATCCGAAAACCATTTCAAAAGATAAACTTGCCTCGAATGCAATTTCGATTATGGAAAAATACAACATCACTACGTTAGTGGTTACTAACAAACAAAACCAGCCAATCGGCATTATTCATTTACACGATTTGGTAAAACTTGGTTTTGAAGTAAATGAGAAATAATTCATTAAAAATTCAAAGGAATAAGCGATGAAAAGACTTCTTTCAAGCGCATTATTATTTGTCGTTTTATTTTCTGCATCGAAAATTTTTGCGCAAAAGGAATTTACGTACGAAGATATAATTTTTAACTCATACGGAAAGTTAGCGCCGGAAAGATTAAGCCAATTAAACTGGGATAAGGAACATCCCCGTTATTATTGGGTAAAAAATGATACGTTAAAAATACAGAGTGTTAACGGCGAGAGTTTAAACTTTAGTTTGGAAAAATTAAACGCTCTTTTAAATGAAAGTGGTCGAAAAAAGTTATCTTACTTTCCGCATATTACCGCTTTGAATGGTGATGAACTATTCTTTTGGAATGACACTGAATTTGTGTCCGTAAATGTTTCACGAAATTCATTTGTAAAGATTTTAAGCATACCGGCGAATGCTGAGAACAAAACTCTTTCGCCGGATTTAACAAAAGTTGCTTTTACGATTGCGAATAATTTATTCTATGCCGATAAAAACGGGGTGAAACAAATTACAAACGAGAAAAATACTGATATTATTAGCGGACAAACGGTTAGTAGAAACGAATTCGGAATAAATGGCGGAATTTTTTGGTCGCCGAAAAGCGATAAAATTGCTTTTTACAGAAAAGACGTATCCAACGTTACCGATTATCCGATTTTGAATTTGGATACTCGTCCTGCTACCGTGAAATTTGTTAAATATCCGATGAACGGAATGAAAAGCGAAATACTTTCCGTCGGAATTTATGATTTAAAAAGCGGCGAAACAATCTTCCTGAAAACGGAAGGCGAAAAAGAGCAATATTTAACATCGCTTACTTGGTCGCCGGATGAAAAATATTTTTACGTTGCGCATTTAAATCGATTGCAAAATCATTTGGCAATGAAAAGATATTCAGTCGCAAACGGTGAATTTGTAAACGATATTTTCGAGGAAAGCTCGGAAAAATACGTAGAGCCGGAATTCCCGCTTTATTTTATTAACGATAACGAATTTTTGTGGCTTTCGAGACGCGACGGTTGGAGGCATATTTACAAGTACAATAACGACGGCGAATTTCTCGGACAAATAACGAAGGGTGAATGGGAAATTCTGGAAATAGCTTCTATTATTGGCGGAGAGAAAATTCTGTTTTCCGCAACAAAAGAAAATCCGATGCAGAAACATTATTATATTGTGAATATTAACAATGGCGAATTAAAGAAAATCACAAATGAACACGGACAGCATCGCGTTATTGCATCGAAAAACGGAAAGTATTTTCTTGACAGTTGGACAAGCACGGATATTCCGCGCAAAACAATATTAATTAACGAAAACGGTAAAGAACTGAAAACTTTGTTAATCTCGCCTAATCCGATTAAAGATTACGTATTAGGCGAAAGAAAATTTTTTACAATTGAAAACGACGGAGTTAAGCTTTATTGCAGAATGATTTTACCGGTAAATTTTGATGAACACAAAAAGTATCCGGTAGTTGTTTACGTTTACGGCGGTCCACACGTTCAATTAGTAAAAGACGCTTGGCCTTATGGACGTTATGATTTTTGGTTCTACAAAATGGCTCAAAATGGTTACATTATTTTTACGCTAGATAATCGCGGTTCTTACAATCGCGGCTTGGAATTTGAACAAGCGACTTGGCACAAATTGGGAACGGTTGAAATTGAAGATCAACTCGCAGGCGTTAAATATTTGAAATCGTTGCCTTATGTCGATACTACACGTTTTGGCGTTTTCGGTTGGAGCTTCGGCGGGTTTATGACAACTTCGCTAATGTTGAGAACAAACAATACATTCAAGGTTGGAGTTGGAGGCGGGGCGGTAATAGACTGGCGGTATTACGAGATTATGTACGGCGAAAGATATATGGGAACCGACGAAACTAATCACGAGGGGATGGAAGAAGCAAGTTTGTTGAATTACGTTGATAATCTTAAAGGTAAATTATTACTTGTGCACGGCACAAGCGATGATGTTGTTGTTTGGCAACATACTTTGTTGTTCTTGCAAAAAGCAACGCATTTGAATAAAAAACTTGATTATTATCCTTATGTTGGACATAAACACGGTGTTTATGGCGTTGATGCAGTCAATCTCTATAAAAAGTTAACGGAATACTTTTTTGAGCATTTGTGATTCTAATCACTTATGTTAAAAATTACCAAAAAAAATGTTGATTTTCGCTATAAAATAAGTTACTATTCTGGTGGAAAATTTTTTACTAACTATATAAGGGGTTTGCTATGAAGCTATTCAAAATTAAATTCATATTTATATTGGTTTTGGGCCTTTACGGTTTTGCTTATGCCCAAACTCCAATAACCCCTGCCGACGGAGCGACAGGAGTTTCAACGTCAACAACGGAAGTTACTTGGACCGATTTTGATGATGGAAATGGAAACGGTCCATACGATGCGCAATTTGACGACGACGCAGCTTTTGGGTCAATCAACACGCAAGTTGCTAATACTTCTTCCACGTCGCTTTCTATTAATGGATTACAAAATAATACGACCTATTATTGGCGTGTTCGCGATACGGATATCGACGGTTCCGGTACTGACGGAACTTGGCATTCTTATTCTTTTACAACCGCATTGGCAACTCCTACGTTAAACGATCCTAGCGGAACTTATTCAGACCCAACTACTTTTACTTGGAATATCAGCGGCAATTATTCTAATGTTACATTTACTGTTGTTGTTGCAACCGATAATGCATTCACGAATGTTGTTGGGAATGCTACCGTAAGTCACGCATTGACTACGACAATTTCATTGCCTTCAGCTGGAGTTTATTATTGGAAAGTTACTGCAACAGTTGATGCCGGAGCTCCAAACGCAAGTGAAACAACCACAAGCTCAACCGGTAGTTTTACATTAACCATTCCTGGACCGACTTTAACTGCTCCTGTTAACGGATTGACCGGGGTTTCGATAGAACCGACAATGCAATGGCAAGCTGTAACAGGCGCAGTATCGTACAAATTGTATGTTGATGATGCGAGCGATTTTGCAACCCCTATCTATGAAGCAAACGAAGGAACTAATTTATCGCGTGCATTTACCGAAGCAATTACTAACTTCCCATTAAATAACGATTACACTTACTATTGGAAAGTTGCGGCTATTGATAATGCCGGTACTGAATATGCTAGTTCCACATACCATTTTACTACATTTCCGGATGTAAGCCCTACATTGAATAATCCTGCAAATGCAACTACCGTTTATACGACAACTGTTCAGTTTAGCTGGTCGATAAATCAGTCCACCGGAACATTAAAATATAAGTTACAATATCAGGAAACCGATTTAACTGATAACACCGAACCAACTGCAGGCGAATGGGCTGCGGACGGTACCGGAACCGATGC
>WGAL01000246.1 GCA_015494845.1 Melioribacteraceae bacterium | reverse complement strand
TTCGGATTATTTTCCACGCTTTTGAGATTTTCGAGATTTCCCGCGTATGTTAATTTATCGAGATTTACGATGAAATAATCGTCGCGTTTGTTCAAAATGTGATTAATAAAATTGCTGCCGATAAATCCGGCACCGCCAGTAACTAAAACTCTTTTCATATTCATTATAGCGTGTTTAATACCATATTAAATTAAAATACAAATAATCCTATTAATATTCCCACGTTTACAAAAAATCCGTTCCCGCTAAAATTTGAAGGAACGTTGTTCAAATTTTGCTCGTTATAGACTTTCCAGTTCTCAGCAATTGCAAATTGATATCCGATTCCCGCTCTGAATGCGATTAATCTGCTCAGTAAAAATTCGGCGTTTACGGTTGGCGCAAATAAAAAATATGAAGAGGAAATATCGATATGCTTTGCGTTCGCATCTCCTTCATATTCGTTCCAAACGTCGTCCCAGTTCATCGACGAGGTTTTGTCGTAAAGGTCAAGCGATAACTTTCCGCCGCCGATAATTGCGCCGAACGACAACGCAAAGGAACGCACTTGCGGCAAAGTGTATTCAACCGTAACGCCGCCTCCGCTTAAAGTAAGTTTTGCCGATTTATTTCCCGATGCAATTGTTTGAGAACCGCCGTAACCGGTTCCGCCCAATCTCAAATTACGAACGAACAAAACGTAAACGTAACCGCTTCCGCCGTAGGTGAAAATTCCTTTGGAAAATTCCGGCAAACCAGCGTTTGTTAGCTCGTTGTTCACTCCGTCTAATTTGGGCGTAAAATAATTAACGTTTATGCCCGCCGCCATTCCGAATTTCGACAATAACGACATATTTCGCGTTCTTGATTGTGCGAAGAAAAAGGCGTTTGTTAAAATCAATATTAAAATTATTTTCTTCACTTCTTAGTAATTAAATGCTTTGTTTTAAAATGATTAAAATACAAAATATTTGGAATTGTTTTTTAATAAATTGGGTTAATGTTTTTAGCGTTTTTTAACAAGTAGCGAACAAATATGGAAAAACGAGAAGTGAAAAAAGAAAAGATTAACTGGCGCGCTTTTGTGGCGATTTATATGGGCTTATCGTTTATCGCAATGTTAATTACCGGTATTATGCTTTACATTGCGCCGGTTGGAAGAATTGCGTTTTGGACTAACTGGAAATTCCTCGGTTTAACCAAAAAAGAATGGGAATCGTTGCATATTCTTTTTTCGTTTATCTGGATTGTTTTTGCTGTTTATCACATAGTTTTTAACTGGGATGCTTTAATTAATTACATTCGCACAAAATTTAATAAAACGAAAAAAATCAGAACAGAATTTGTTTACGCATTTCTTCTAATCTTGTTAGTCTTTTTAGGAACTTACTACAAAATTCCGCCTTTTAGCACGGTAATTAATTTAAGCGATTATGTAACCGAATCTTGGGAAAGCAAAGAAACCGAACCGCCGGTTCCTCACGCGGAAAGATTAACGTTAAACGAATTTGCTAAAATTGTAAAAATCGACGAGAAAACCATTTATAAAACGCTTAAAAAAAACGGATTGGAAATTCCGTCTTCGCAAGTAACCGTGCAAAAACTTGCGGAAATTAATAACACGACGCCGGACAAGATTTACCGTTTATTAGAGGTAAACAAAGCATTGTCTTCTGATAAAATCGGTAATTCCAAATACGGACCAGGTTCAGGACTTGGTAGAAAATTACTTTCGGAAATTTTCAAAGAAAACAATATCGAATGGAATGACGGGATAAAAATTTTGGGAGAGAAAGGAATTCAAGTAAAAGAGGACGAAAAAATCAAAACTATTGCGGAAGAAAATGGTATTTCGCCGATTAAAATAATTAAAGCGTTAAACTTAAATTGATTTTTTCTTTGCGGTTTTGTTTTTTGATTTTCTTTTGGATATTTCGGAGAATTTCAACGAATCGATATAATCGAGCGCGGCGTTAAAAAACGCGTTCCATTTCTCATCGTCGTTTGCGAAAGAAGTTAAAAGCGAATCGTATTTTTCGCGCGTAATTTTGTTCCTGCCGAAAATTTCTTTTTTCTTTTTCTCAAAGATTTCCGGATTCGGCGAAACTTCCCGCGCTATTTCCAAATCGGCGTAAATACGCGCCAATTTTTTTATTTCCGTATTATCGTTTGTTTTACAAGAAAACAAAGTAAGCGTAATTAAAACCGACCAAAATAATTTTTTCATTTTGCGTTAATTTCGATGAATGATATTAGAAAGATAAGTTTGAGCCGTAAGAAAACAAAATAAAAAAGCGGCGTAATTGCCGCTGAATCAAAATAAACCAAAGACGTAAGTCGGGATTTTAC
>WGAL01000245.1 GCA_015494845.1 Melioribacteraceae bacterium | reverse complement strand
TTATTAAGAGTAGCCGATGAAAAACAAAATATTGTATTCTTTCCTTTTGCTTTCCTTCTTTTCAGTTACAGTTTTCGCTCAACAAAAAATCGGATATATCGATTCCGAGGCGATAATGAAGGAAATGCCGGAAGCGCAAGACGCGCAGAAACAACTTGACGCGCAAATTAAAGAATGGCAAGAGCAATTGGACAAAATGCAAAAAGAATGGAAAGCGAAATACGACGATTATCAAAACAAAAAATTGACAATGAGCGCGCAGAAACGCATGGAGATTGAAAAAGAACTTACTCAAATGGAAGAAAATATTCGCGATTTCCGTCAAAACAAATTCGGCGTAAACGGCGAATTGTTTAAACTTCAGGAAGAATTGATGAAGCCGGTTCAGAATAAAATTTTCAAGGCGATTGAAAAAGTAGCGCAAGAGGAAGAATACGATTACGTTTTCGATATCAGCGGCGATATTATTTTTCTTTACACAAACAGCGATTACGATTTGACCGCGTACGTGCTCGACGTCGTAAAATCAATGGAAAACGAAACGGAAACCGGCAATGGGCGTTAAAGTAAAAGAGTTAGCTGAACTAACCGGCGCGCAAATTCAAGGCGATGAAAATCTTGAAATAACCGGAGTAAATCGAATTCAAGAAGCCGGCGAAGGCGATTTAACTTTCCTCTACCTCGATTCTTATTCGAAATATTTGGCTGAAACAAAAGCGTCTTGCGTTCTGATTGACGAAAAATTAGAACGAACGCGCGACGATTTGACTTACTTAATCCACCCTTCCCCGCGCGTCGCGTTCTTAAAAATTCTTAAAAGATTTTTCGACAAATCGGCAGACATCGCGCAATCCGAACCGGTTCATCCTTCCGCGAAAATTGCCGGAAACGTTAAACTCGGCTTAAACGTCGTTATCGGCGCAAATTGTGAAATCGGCGAAGGGACGGTAATCGGGCACAATACGGTAATTTTGGAGAACACGAAAATCGGCGAAAACTGTTTGATTTATCCGAATGTTACGATTAGAGAAAATACGATTATCGGCAACAACGTAATTTTGCATTCCGGCGTCGTTATCGGCTCTGACGGTTTCGGTTTTGAGCCGGACGAAAAAGGCGTGTTCCACAAAGTTCCGCAAATCGGCAACGTAATAATTGAAGACGACGTTGAACTTGGCGCGAACACGGCAATCGACAGAGCGGCGCTCGGTTCCACGATTATTCGCAAAGGCGTTAAAATCGACAACCTCGTGCAAATCGGGCACAACGTGGAAATCGGCGAACACACGGTTTTATCAGGACAAACGGGAATTTCCGGAAGCGTGAAAGTCGGTTCTCACGTAATTTTGGCAGGACAAGTTGGCGTCGCCGGACATTTGGAAATTGCCGACGGCGCAATTGTCGGCGCGCAATCCGGCGTTTCAAAATCTCTTAAAAAACCGGGAAAATATTTCGGAACGCCCGCAAAGGAAATGGGAATGGCTCTGAAACTCGAAGCGCACGTGAGAAACTTGCCCGATTACGTTAAGAAAATCAAAACGCTCGAAAAAGAATTGGAAGAACTGAAACAAAAACTTAACAGGGAATAAAATGTTAGAACTTCAGCATACAATCAAAAAAGAAATTTCGATTACCGGCTATGGACTTCACACCGGCGTAAAAACCACAATGACTTTCAAGCCCGCGCCGGAAAATCACGGAATTGTTTTCAAACGCGTTGATTTGGCGGGCGACGCGCAAATTCCCGCTTTGGCGGAATACGTCGTGGACGTTTCGCGCGGAACGACGCTCGGCTTGGGCGATATTAAAATTCACACGGTAGAACACGTTTTGGCGGCGGTCGCCGGTTTGCAAATCGATAATATTTTAATTGAACTCGATAACATCGAACCGCCGGTTTGCGACGGAAGCGCAAAGCCGTTTGTAGATAAACTTTTGGAAGCCGGCTTGAAAAAACAATCGAAACCGAAAGATTATTTGGTAATCGATGAAACTGTTCATTTCAAAGACGAAGAACGCCAAGTGGAAATCGTTGCGCTTCCTCTCGACGGTTTTCGTATGACGGTAATGGTCGATTATTTCAATCCCGCGCTCGGTAGCCAGCACACCGGACTTTTCGATTTATCGGAATTTGTTGAAGAGTTTGCGCCGGCGCGCACGTTTTGTTTTTTAAGCGAAGTTGAAACCCTTGCCGAACAAGGACTAATAAAGGGCGGAAACCTAGATAACGCCGTCGTTATTGTAGATTATGAAATCACGCAAGAAGAAATCGATAAACTACGCGAAAAACTTGGCTTAAAAACCGAGATGAAACTCGGCAAAAGCGGTTTCATTAATGAAAAAACTTTGCGTTTCAAAAACGAACCGGTTCGCCACAAATTGCTCGATATGCTCGGCGACCTCGCTCTAATCGGCGTTCCAATAAAAGCGCAAATTTTGGCGGCTCGTCCTGGTCACGCGGCAAACGTCGAGTTCGCAAAAAAGATACGCCAATTGTACCACCAGAAAAAACTGGAAAAGAAATACCAGTTCGTAAAAAAGGAAGGCGTTGTTTTCGACATCAACGCAATTCAAAGAATTTTACCGCACCGCTATCCGTTTTTGCTTGTCGATAAAATTACGCATCTCGAAATGGGGAAAAAGGTTGTCGGAATAAAATCCGTTACAATGAACGAACCGTTTTTCCAAGGGCATTTTCCGGGGCAACCCGTAATGCCTGGCGTTTTGATAATCGAAGCGATGGCGCAAACAGGCGGAATTCTTTTGCTTAATTCTTATCTCGACCCGAAAAAGAAATTGGTTCTGTTTTTGGGAATTGATAAAGCGAAGTTCCGTAAAACCGTAACACCAGGCGACCAATTAATTATGGAAGCGGAAATGGTTCGCCAGCGACGAAACATTGTAACTATGAAAGCGCACGCTTACGTGGACAACAATTTGGTTTGCGAAGCGGAACTCACCGCGGCGATAGTTGATAGAGAACCGGAAAACAAAGAAGAAGAGAAAAGCGAATAGAGTATGGCGAAAATTCATCCCACCGCAATTGTAAGCGATAAAGCGAAATTAGCCGAAGATGTTACGGTTGACGCTTACGCGATAATACACGATGATGTTGAAATTGGCGAAGGAAGTTCGGTTGGTCCGCATGCTGTAATTTACGACGGCGCACGCATCGGGAAAAACGTTAAGATTTTTCAAGGCGCGTCCGTTTCAAACGTACCGCAAGATTTGAAATTCGGAAACGAAAAAACTTACTTTTACATCGACGACAACACTCAAATACGCGAATTTGTTACGCTTCACAGAGGCACAAGCGAAACCGGATTTTCTCGCATCGGCAAAAATTGCTTAATTATGGCTTACGCCCACGTCGCACACGATTGTGTTATTGGCGATAATGTAATTCTGGCAAACAGCGTTCAAGTTGCCGGACACATCCACATCTGTCTCTTATACA
>WGAL01000244.1 GCA_015494845.1 Melioribacteraceae bacterium | reverse complement strand
ATTATGATTGTAATCGGTTACAATTGTGAAAATTCCTAATGCCTTTGCGGTTTTTATTAGAGGTATTGTTTCGTAATTTGCCCCAAGGATCAATATTTTTTTATTTTTCAAAAATGAATCTTGCATTCTTAAATTTTAGTAAGTTGTAGTAGAATTCTGGACGATTTCGCAAATTTTTTGTACTTCCGCTTCATCAAGGTCTGCATAAATTGGTAAACAAATAACTTCGCTTGATAGTTTTGTAGCTACCGGTAAATTTTCGGGTTTTGAACTTTCGAGTTCACGATATGGCGAAAATTGACTTATTAACGGATAAAAATATCTGCGCGCAAATATCCCATTTTCTTTTAATTTTTGGTAGAGTTCGTCTCTACTTATTCCGTAATCTTTTTTATCAACAAAAATTGGGAAGTAACCAAAATTATAATCAACTTCATCTCTAATTTTAAGATAATTTATGCCGTCAATATGATTGAAAGCGTTGTAATAAATCTCTGCCAAACGTTTCCTTTTTTCGGTGTTCTTTTCGACGTATTTTAATTGCAACAACCCTAATGCCGCTTGCATTTCGTTCATTTTGGCGTTAATTCCGTGCGTGATAACTTTTGTTTCGCCGGCAAAACCAAAATTTTTCAAATAATCCAACCGCTTTTTAGTTTTCTCGTCATGCGAAATTACCGCGCCGCCTTCGAATGTGTTGTAAATTTTAGTTGCATGAAAGCTAAGAATTGATAAATCGCCAAAATTTAAGATTGAATTTCCTTTTAATTTTACATTAAAAGCATGCGCGGCGTCGTAAATAACTTTTAACCCATAAATGTCGGCAATTTCTTCAATTTGTTCAACATTACAAGGATTACCGTAAATATGCACCGGAACAATTGCTGTTGTTTTGGGCGTTATTAATGCTTCAATTTTGTTTGGGTCAATGTTGCAAGTTTCCGGTTCAATATCGCAAAAAACCGGAGTTAGCCCATTCCACTTAATTGCGTGAGTTGTTGCTACAAAACTGTAAGGAGTTGTAATTACTTCACCGGAAATTCTTAAAACTTGCAATGCCGCTATTAAAGCTAAAGTTCCGTTTGCGAACAAGGAAACATATTTCACTCCAAGAAACTCCGCCAGCTCATTTTCAAGCTGGTTATGGAATTTCCCCATATTAGTTAGTTTTTTGCTTTCCCAGATTTCTTTTAGCAAATCATAAAATTCGTCCAAATCCGGCAAAGTGGGACGATTAACGTATATTTTATTTTGGCTTTCCATAACAACTTAATAAAACAAATTTCAAGCCATATTAATCGGTTCTTGGTTCAAGGTTCATAGTTCTTGGTTGATTAAAATGCAAGTAATGGAGTAATTTCTAAGGTGTTGCGATACAATGAAAATTAAGGATATTTGCAAGCGGATAATTTGAAATTTACCTTCAAGGCACTTGCTCCCTTGAAGGTAAAGAAATGCAATAAGGCGTTATTTTATTGTTATGTTTTATTTAATGTAGAGATGCTTTTCGCCGCGACGGATTGAATGTCTCTAACTTCGGCTATTCACATAAATTTTGGTTCACGTCAATTTCTTTTGCTCGTTACTCTTCGCCGCGGCGGAACTCATTACTCAAATAACTGCTTAAAAAAACACAACTGTTCGATATTAGCCAATATTCAAATTGGAAATAATCCGATTAAAATCGCTTTCTGCCATAATTTTTACCAAATCTTTGAATTTCGTTTTTGCTTCCCAACCGAGTTTTTCTTTTGCTTTTTCCGGATTTCCAAGCAGCAAATCAACTTCGGCAGGACGATAATATTTGGGGTCGATGCCGACAATTTGTTTTCCCGGCTTCAAAGGTGAAATTTTAAATTCGGAATTATTAGTAATATTTTTTACTTTTTCGTTTAATTTTTCCAATCTTTCATTTGAAATTAATTTCACAATCCCTTTTTCATTCTCGCCTTTGCCCTGCCATTCGATTTCAATTCCGAGCTCCAAAAACGCGTTTTCGCAAAATTCCCGAACCGTGTGCGTTTCGCCGGTTGCAAGAACAAAATCTTCCGGAGGCTCGTGTTGCAAAATTCGCCACATCCCTTCGCAATATTCCGGCGCGTAGCCCCAGTCGCGTTTTGCCTCCAAGTTGCCGAGCAAAAGAACGTCTTGTTTTCCGAGTAAAATATTTACCGCCGCCGTTGTGATTTTTTTCGTAACGAAAGTTCCGCCTCTGCGCGGCGATTCGTGATTGAACAAAACTCCGTTTACAGCAAACAAGTTATACGCTTCGCGGTAATTTTTGGTAATCCAAAAAGCATAGAGCTTTGCCACGCCGTAGGGCGAACGCGGATAAAACGGCGTGTTTTCGTCTTGTGGCGCAATGTCGATTTTACCGTATAATTCAGAAGTTGAAGCTTGGTAGAATTTAACTTTATGGTCAAGCCCGACTTCGCGAATTGCGTCGAGAAAACGCAACGTACCGAGAGCATCGACTTGCGCCGTGTAATCAGGCACTTCAAACGAAACCTTAACGTGCGATTGCGCGCCGAGATTGTAAATTTCATCCGGTTCAACTTTTTCCAACAATCTGTGAATACTGCTTGTATCTACTAGGTCGCCGTAGTAAAGAAACAACTTTTTGTTGTAAATTTCCGGATTGTTAAAAAGATGGTCGATTCTTCCGGTGTTAAACGAACTGCTTCTACGAATAATTCCGTGAACTTCGTAACCTTTTTCGAGTAAAATTTCAGTTAAGTAACTGCCGTCCTGGCCGGTAATTCCGGTGATTAAAGCTTTTTTGGTTTTTGGTTCTTGGTTCTTGGTTCTTGGTTTTTGGTTATTTGTGTCAGAATTTGGAATGTTCATTTTTTATTTCCTTTTCTTAAATATTTAATGAACCCGCCAATAAGTTTTTTAATTGATTTTAATTCTTTCAATAATTCTTCGAATTCTTCATTATTAATGTATTTCAAATCGAGTGCCACAAACAAAAGCGATTCAACTTCGGAGGCTGAGCGATAAGAATAATTCAAAAAATTAATAAAATTCTTAGTAGAACCGCTATCAAAACCTTCAGCAATATTCGACATAATGGAAACTGTCGCTCTTTGTATTTGGT
>WGAL01000243.1 GCA_015494845.1 Melioribacteraceae bacterium | reverse complement strand
GGTTGTTACGTATTCGTAATTCTCGTTTTTCATTCTGTTGAAAAATTCCTTCATCAGAATATCGCTTATTCCCTTACGGCGATAAGCGTTTGAAACGACAATCTTATCCATGTAAACTGTTTTTGAATCAAGGACGCGATAAAACAATCCGCCAATAATAAATCCGCGTTGTGAAACAGCTACGAGAAATTGATGCTCGGAACGGAAATTTACCATTAAGTTTGCGTCAAGAAACAAGCGGTGCAAACGCGAAATTTCTTTTGGAGAAACCGGACGTCTGATAATAAACGGATTGCCGTCGTTATCGAAAAATTGCACTACGAGATTTTCTTTCACTACGCCGTCTGCGGCAATTTGGGAAATCTCCGCTTCGTCTTGCGGTTTCAAGTGCGAGTAACTAATCCGCGCGAGAAAATATTTCTCTTTTTCGTTCAAATCGAATTTCGATTTGATTTCGGAAAGCAACAAAAGCGTGTCTTTTCGTTTAATCTTCTTTTCGTGCTGTAATTTAATTATATTTTTCAACTCGGCTTTCAGTTCGTCGTCGCTTTCTTCAAAGCAAGTTTCATAATAAAACTTTGCGCGGGTTTCGGGATATTCTTTTTCCAAATCGTCCAAGCGATATGTTGAATACAGTTCGTTCAGCATTTCAGCTTGCGCTTCCAACGACGCGTCGGGATTTAGTTTTTTCCAACGACGGAAACGCTTTGTGGCAAAATACAACCGTTTCGGAATAAATCCGCCGGCGTTTACTATCTCCAAAAATTCGTCAAGTTTTTCCAGCACGATTTGTTTTTCTTTTTCATTCAATATTTCGGAACACGAAATGCCGGCTTTGAATTTATTAAGAAATGCTATTCCCTCCTCTTCGCCAAGCGCGGAAATTATTCCCGAATAAATATAATTTGCGATTGAGTCGCGTTCGAGGAACGGATATTTTTCAAGCGATTGAATAATAAAATTATTGAAGAAATGAATTATCAACTCGGCTTCGTTTATAAAGCGCGCGCGTTCTTCAATAGAGACAATGCGCGTTCCGGTTTGGTAATCGTGTTTTGGAATAATGAAATTATCGAGCGACGTATTTTCAAGACGATAAGCATATTTCGTCATTTTAGCAAAATTCACAATCGCCGTTGTCGCGTTCCAAACAAAAAAGCCCCAAATGTTGTAGAGAACTTCTTTAGTCTTCTCGTCGGTTCTTTTCGACATTCTTTCCATGTAATGCCCAACTGTTTCATTCGGATTGTATTCTTTCGTCCAAACTTCAAACTTTTCCCAATAGCCGCCGAATTTATCGGTTAAAACTTGTCCCGAAACTTTTGCGCTTGCAAGCACAAGCCAATCGCTTTCGAGATTTAATCTTTCTTTCGATAAAGTTTTATTTACGTTAATCGTAAAATTAAAAGAACCGTGAAATCTTGTTTGAACCGTAACGCGGTATTCAACGCGCGTCGGAAACTTCCGCAAAAAACTAATCCAAATTCCGCCTGGAAGAATATCGTCCAAACGAATCAACGCGCCGTTTGAAAAGAAGAAAATCGCCTCGCGCACAAGCGGCGTTTGAATTATCGCGTCTTTCATACGGCGTTTGTTTTCCTCGTCAATCATTTCCTCGAATATCAATACGTTTTCCCAAGTGTATTCTTCGCCGGTTTCAACGTCGTAAGCCAACGTTTGATTTTGTCCGAGCCACTTGCGAAAACTCAATCTTATCTTCTCGCGCGCTTTTGCCGCCGCGTTGCGTATTTTTTCGTCGCGCGATTGCAACTTGTATTGAATTAAAATTCTTCTCATTTGCAAGTAACAAGTCGGATGGCGCTCAACGAGTTTTTCGAGAAATTCAAACAAACTCGGCGCGGGCGTTTCGTCCAGTTCTTTATGTTCTGCTTGCTCGACTACGTTGGCGATAATTTTCTCGACGGTTTTGTAAAAATCTTTTGTACGTTGTTCCACAAGCGTCGCGATAAGTTCGCTGTTTAAAATATCTGGATTTATTTCGAAATACTTTTTCAGCAAATCGGGCAATTCGTCGTTATCGTAAACGCGAATAGCGGTTTGCAAAAGTTTGCGACGAACATTTACAAACGCGGTAATTTTCGGTCGCCCTAAAATAT
>WGAL01000242.1 GCA_015494845.1 Melioribacteraceae bacterium | reverse complement strand
ATATAAAATTGCCGATACTTCCAGGAAAAAATATTACGGTAATTGCAGAAACAATCGCGTTAAATTATTTGTTAAAGCACTACGGTTATGATGCGGCAAAAGAGTTAAACGAACGCTTAAAAAAGAAAATTCTGGAAGGAAAATCACGGGGAGAAAGATTTATTAATTATTTTGAGCATGATTTTGAATAAAACGCTTGATTTCATTAGGTTTTATCCTTATTTTCGCACGAAGTTATGAAACGATATTATTATTTTTCAAATAGCAAACTAAAATTTGTAGAAATAAAGAACGCAAGGAGGAAAATTACGCTCTCCGTATTGGGGATTAGCCTTGTCTTCTCCGCGCTGTTTGTTCTCGCATATTCAATAATTCAAGAAAAGATAAATCCGGAAAGCCAAGTCGAATATTTGAAATACCAAAATAAAAAACTGATTGAGAAACTCGGATATTATTCATCTAAATTCGATACTCTTCAAGAACAAGTTTCCTCTCTTGCCTCTACAAACAACGAATTAAGACTAAAACTAAATCTTGAACCTATTGATATAAATTCTCAAACATACGGAATTGGCGGAAGCGTGGTGGATAAGCCGGACTATACTTTTTCCGGCGAAGCTAAATTTGTTTTAGACAGTTTGACAAATAAGGTAGCGAGCCTTTCCGCCAAATTAAATTTAGAGAAAAATAATTTTAACAAAATAGAAAAGACATTAGAACTTAATAAAAAACTTTACGATGCAATTCCGGCGATAAGGCCGACCGACGGTCCGATTGGCGACAGATTCGGAATGAGATACCATCCGATACTTCACGTAAGGAGAATGCATAACGGTATTGATTTTCTTGTTAATACCGGAACGCCTGTTTACGCGACCGGCGACGGAAAAGTAAAATTTGCCGGAAGAAAAGGCGGACTGGGCAAAACCGTAATAATAGACCACGGTTTTGGTTACACAACAATCTACGGACATCTTTCAAGAATTAAGGTTAGACGCGGACAAAAGGTAAAACGTGGCGACTTAATTGCGCTTTCAGGCAATTCCGGCAGACTTTCCACAGGTCCTCATTTGCATTACGAAGTTCGGCATAACGGAATTGCTCTTAATCCGAGAAACTTTATGTTAGACGATATAAAACTATTCGATTATCTTTCAATCATAAAAAACAAGAGAGAAGGAAAAGAAGAATGATTTGGACGGTTGAGTTGGCTTCATATCTGGACGATGCTCCGTGGCCTGCTACCAAGGACGAGTTGATTGATTATGCGGACAGAATTGGCGCTCCATTAGAAGTGATTGAAAATTTAAAAGAGCTTGAAGACGACGGGGAAATTTACGAATCGATTGAAGATATTTGGCCGGATTATCCGTCGGAAGAAGATTTCTTCTTTTTCGATGAAGACGAATATACTTGATAAATCGTGGATGAGATTTTTCCAAACGTAATTGGCCACGAGGCGATAAAGGAAAGGATTTTTTCCATTCTTAATTCCGAAAATGTTCCGAACGCATTTTTATTTTCAGGGAAAGAGGGCGTCGGGAAATTTAATTTTGCGCTTGAAATCATAAAATACCTAAACGCAAAAAGCTCCGAAAATCCGGAATACGCAATTGAACAAATCTCAAAATTACGGGAGCCGTACGTAAATTACGTTTTCCCGTTGCCTCGCGGAAAAAACGAAAGCGCAAACCTCGAAAATCCATACGCGTCGCTCGACGATAACGCGATGGAAGAAATCCGAAACGAGCTCGAAAAGAAAATTGAAAATCCCTATTACGAACTCAACATTTCTTCGGCGCAAAATATTAAGATCAGCAGTATTCGAGCGATTAAAAAACATTTGAGCGTCAATAAAAAAGATATTCCGTTTTCGGCGATAATAATAGACAAAGCCGAGCGGATGTCAATAGAAGCGCAAAACAGTTTGCTTAAAAGTCTTGAAGAACCGCCAGAAGGAGTAATTTTCTTTTTGCTTACAAAAGACGAATCGCTTTTGCTTCCGACAACGCGTTCCCGTTGTTGGTTGGTAAATTTCCCAAGTTTAAGTAAGCCGGACATAGAAAAAATCTTGCTTCGGTATTTTGGGGTTGATGATGAAACGGTGAAAAAGATTTCGCCTTTTGCCAACGGTTCCGTTAAGGAAGCGGCGAAATTTCTCGAAGCCGATAAATTGGAATTGTTAGACGCAATTATTGATTTATTGAGACAAGCAATTGCACAACGATATTCAAGTGCGCTCGGAATTTTGAATGAAATATTAGAAGAAACCTCAAACGATTTGGAACTTATTGTTAATTTGATTTCGTTGTGGCTTGAGGACGCCCTTGCGTATAAAACAGGTTTCGATTTGGAATATTCGTTTAATGAATACAAAGACACGTTTATTAAATTCAACCGCGCTTTTCAAAATTCGGATATTCCTACCGTTATCAACTCTTTGCAAAAATTAACGGACGCATATAAATTAAATGTTTCCTTGAAAATAATACTTATGAATATTATATTAGAACTTTCCACATTAGGCAATAGGCAGATATGATTCATATAGATTTATCGTTTCTAAAAATTCAAGAACTAACGGAAAAAGAAAAACAACAAGCCGAAAAACAAATCAACGACAACCTCGAATATAAAATTTACGACCTTTACACAGACTCAATTGTTAACAACTCATGCGATAATTGCGAAGTCAATATCGCCTCGTTTCACAGTTGGGACGAACGGAATATTATCGAGGTTTATTCGGACGGTTTTTGGGGAACGCATTTTGTTGAAATTCCTGAAACATACGATAAGCAAGTGAAAGTCGGCGATTACATTGTGGAAAGCGACGGCACGGCAACCGACGCCGCTATCGTTAGGGAAGTAGGGAAGATGGTTAATCTTAAACGTAATAAAATGGGTTTGGCGAACGAGCATCTTCCTGTTTTACGTCGTGTTTTCACGCTGAAAGATATGGAACGTTATAAACAAAATCTAAAAGACGAAAAAGAAGCCGAACCGATTTTTCGAGAGCTTGTAAAAAAACACAATCTCGAAATGAAACTCGTAAATATTCATTTCCAATTTGACAGAAAAAAACTTTACTTTTTCTACACCGCAGACGGACGCGTTGACTTCCGTGAGCTTGCGAAAGATTTGGCAAACAGGTTTAGAACACGCATTGAGTTGCGACAAATTGGCGTGAGAGATGAAGCACAAAAATTAGGCGGAATAGGAACATGCGGAAGGGAATATTGCTGCACAACGTTCCTTAAAAGTTTCAAGAGAATTCAAACGCAAATGGTTGCCGACCAAAATCTTTCGGTTAGCGCTTCAAAGTTAAGCGGTCCGTGCGGGAAACTAAAATGTTGCTTGTCGTTCGAGTTACCGGAAAGTAATTAGGCGGATTTTTCCTGCATAATAAAATAATTTAGTGTTGTGAATATGAATAAAAACACTTTAATCTCATATGAAACTTTTGTTACTCAACAGGTAAAAAAAGTCGTTCAATCCATTGCACCAAAATCTGAAATTATTCTTTTCGGGTCCCGTGCGAGAAAAACTGCAAGTGAAGACTCTGATTGGGATTTTTTAATTCTTTTACCAAGCGATGTAGAACCGAATATTAAAAGGAAAATAAAAGATTTGTTATACGAGATAGAATTAGAGACAAATAGCGTCATTAGTTGCATTATTCGTACCAAGGAAGAATGGCATTCAAAGAAATTTATGAACGTCCCACTACGTCGTGAAATTAAAAGAGATGGAATAACACTATGAAAGACGATAATTTAGATGAATTAATTAAGTATCGACTTAAAAGGGCTAGTGAAGCGCTTGAAGAAGCAAAACTTATTGGCAAAATAAATCACTGGAATACTTGTGCTAATAGATTATATTACGCTGTGTTTTATGCAGTTTCAGCACTTTTAATTAAAGAAAATTTTTCAGCTTCTAAACACAGTGGTGTTAAATCGTTATTTAATCGTTATTTTGTAAAAACTAATAAAATCCAAAAAGACTTTGGGAAATTATACAATGAATTATATAACCTTCGGCAAGAGGGAGACTACTTGGATTTTGTAACATTTGATAAAGAAACAGTTTCCCCTTTAATCCCCAAAACTGAACTTTTTATTGATGAGATAAATAAACTTCTTAAATAAGTTTAAATTAATTGACAATAATCCCGAGAAAAGGAGAAGAAAAATGACTTACGACGAAAGACTTTCAAATGTTTCGGTTCTCGGTGCGGCAGGGAAGATGGGAAGCGGAATTTTGCTTCTTACGGCAATTGAGATGACTGATTTAAGTCTATTACCGGAAAACAAAGACAAAGTTTTTGTCTTGAACGCAATCGATATTTCCGACGCCGCACTGAAAGGTTTAATCGAGTATGTTAGAACGCAAACTCGCAAATTCGCGGAGAAAAAAATCGTTTGGCTTCGCGAGATGTACAAGGACAATCCCAAACTTGTTCACAACGGCGAAATAATCGACGATTACATTAACAAGGTAGTTCAGACAATTCGCCCAACCAAGAGAGTTGAATCGGCTTACGATTCGTATTTGATTTTTGAAGCGGTTAATGAAAATCCTGACTTAAAAGTGAAGTTGTTCAAGCAAATCGATGAAAACAATCCGAACGAACCATGGTTTTTCACCAATACTTCGTCCGTTCCGATTCATTATTTGAACGAACAGGCAAATCTTGAAGGCAGAATAATCGGTTTCCACTTTTACAATCCGCCTGCGGTTCAAAAATTGGTTGAATTAATTGCGGCGGATAAAACTTTGCCGGAAATCGTTGAATTTGCGCGCAATTACGCCAAGAAACTGAAAAAATTCGTAGTGAATTCAAACGATTTTGCTGGATTTATCGGAAACGGTCATTTTATGCGCGACGCTCTTTACGGAATTCAAACCGCGGAGAAACTGATGAATGAGCAAAATTATTCGTTCCCGGAAGCGGTTTACGCAGTAAACAAAGTAACGCAAGATTTTATGATTCGCCCGATGGGAATTTTCCAATTAATCGATTACGTCGGCGTGGACGTTTGCAAATACATTATGAGCGTAATGAATCCTTATCTTGAAGACGAAGATTTACACAGCGATTTACTCGATAAACTGTTCGAAAGAAAAATATTAGGCGGACAAAATTCCGACGGTTCGCAAAAAGACGGCTTTTTCAAATACGAAAAGGGTAGAATTGCCGCCATTTACGATTTTGATAAAAACGAATACATCGACGTAAATCCGGTTGCTGAAAAAATTGACGCCGAATTAGGCGATTTGCCGGAAGGACACGTGGCTTGGAAGAAAATTATTCGCGATAAAAATAAAGACGAAAAACTTGCCGCGTATTTTAAGAATTTAGAAAAAATGGATACGCTCGGAGCAAGCCTCGCGAAACAATATCTGAAAAATTCAGGAGCAATCGGATTAAAACTTGTTTCCGACGGCGTTGCAAACAATGAAACCGACGTGAATAATGTTATGCTTACCGGATTTTTCCACGCATACGGACCTATTAATAATTTTCTTAACTGGGAGGAAATAAAATGAATAAAAAAATATATTTAACTGCCGGTTACAATACAATCTCAATGGGAAGCGGAAGAAAAGAATTTAATCCTAAAAAGGAACGTCCTGGAATTGAACATTATGTTAAAGAAGCCGGAAGAGCGGTAGTTGATAAAATTGGCGTTGAAAATATTGATGAAACTGTAATTAGTAATTTCAATTCGTCACAATATAACAATCAAGCAAACTTGCCTGGTTATGCTCCGTTTATTGACGAGAAATTGCGTTATAAACCTTCCACAAGAGTTGAAGGAGCATGCGGCTCCGGCGGACTCGCTTTGGCAACTTCATTTAAGTTTCTAATGAGTGGAATAAGCGACGTAATTTTAACGCTTGGATTTGAAGTTCAAAATGTAATGAAAGCCGTTTACGGCGCAGATGTTTTAGCCGCCGCCGGTTGGTATAAGCACAGAAAGGAAGGACACGCGCACTTTTTCCCTGGACAATTCAGCGACAGAGCCGGTGTATATTTTGAAAAATACGGTCGCGACTACGCAAGAAAGGCGTTTGCGCGTTGGTATCGCAACGCTATTGAAAATGCTCGACTTTGTCCGACCGCACAGGAATATCACAACACAAATCCGGATTTGGAAAAAACCGCTTTAACCGAACCGAATCCGAAAGTTTTCGTTGAAAATCTTAACGTTTACGATTGCTCCAAAGTTTCTGACGGAGCATCAGCGATTGCAATTATGACGGAAGAAGGTCTAAAAAAATGCGGAATTGATAAAAAAGATACTGTTGAAGTTGTCGCTTTTGCGCAAGCGGTTGACGATATTACTCAACGTCCTTACGAACCGACGAGATTGCTAACGACCGAACACGCCGTTAAATTGGCAATGGAACGAGCCGGAATAACAGTTAACCAAATCGGCACGGTTGAAGCGCATGATTGCTTCACAATTGCAGGAGTCATGGCAGTTGAAGCAATTGGTTTGGCAGATTATGGAAAAGGTGCTCAATATGTTTACGAAGGCAAAACCGCTCGTGACGGTGAGGTTCCGTTCAACACAACTGGAGGATTAATCGGTTGGGGACATCCTGTCGGCGCAACCGGCGTTCATCAAGCCGTTACAATTTGGGAACAGTTAACCGGAAACGCCGGCGACGCTCAAATAGAAATTAAGCCGGAAAGACCTTACGGAATGACAATTAACATGGGCGGCGACGATAAAACCGTAACTTGCGTGATTTATAAACGTCCGGAATAATTGTCGCATAATATATATTATGTAAACTAATATATTTTAATAAAAAGGGACGGAATTTCGTCCCTTTCTTTTATTGGATTAAAACTATTTGACGACGGCAATCTTCCCTGTTCTACTCTCTATTATATTTCCATTATTATCAAAACTTTCAATTAAGTAAATATAAATCCCGCTCGAAATCTTTTTGTTTTTTTGATTTTTGATATTCCAACGAATTGCACCTTTAGTGTCACTA
>WGAL01000241.1 GCA_015494845.1 Melioribacteraceae bacterium | reverse complement strand
GTCGATAACGGCGAATGGACGGCGACGTTCCGCTTGTATAAACCGAAAGAAGGAAAAGCGGACGAAGTAATGCAATGGGGCTTAAATCTTGCGCACAAATACGACGAAAAATATAATTCGAACAAAAAGTAAGGGGAAATAAAATGAAGAAAAAAATTAAACTCGCAACGCTCTTTTTGACGCTGTTATTTGTTAGCCAGATAACAGCGCAAACGCCAGGATACAAAGGCGATATTCCAAAAAATTTAATGACGCCGAACAAAGTCGTAACGCCGCTCGGAACATTTGATTTTTACGACGGAATGCCTTTGAAAGAAACGGCAGGCAAGGTTTACGATGCGCTCGATTTTATTCGCGGGGTTGACGCTTATTTGAATTTTTTACCTGCCGTGAATATGGAAGATTTAAGAAACGGACACGTTGAGCTAGGCGCAAAAAAATGCAATGATGTCGTAGTTTTCGATAATCTTATGGACGCTCAATCGCTGTTTTTAACCGGAAACGCATCGACGGTTTACGCCAGCGCCTTTTTGGATTTGGAAGAAGACGGACCGACGGTTGTTGAAATACCGGCAGGCGCAGGACCTGGAACAGTGAACGACGCTTTTTTCCGTTTTGTAATTGATATGGACGCTCCTGGTCCGGACAGAGGCAAAGGCAGAACTTACATTATTTTGCCACCGGATTACAAAGGCGATTTGAAACCGACGCCAAACACGCCGAAAGACAATTCGACCGTGAAAGTTAAAGTCGGAAACGAAACAAAAGACGTTTGGATTGTCAAATCAAGAACCTACCGAAACTGGATTATTTTGCGCGGATTTCTCGTAAACGGCAAGCCGGATGTGGCTTGAAAATGTGGCGTACAGGATTGAAAATTTATCCGCTCAAAGACGCAGCAAATCCGCCTAAAATGGTTTTCATCAACGCTTCGAACAGACCGTTTAATACGATTTTCCCGAACGATTTTGAATATTTCGAAATTCTTTGGAAAGTATTGCAAAAAGAGCCTCTCGATTTTATCGATTCTGAATTGCGCGGTCAAGCGGGCGCAATCGGCATAGCAAAAGGCGAACCTTTTAAGCCGGACGAGAGAATGAAAAAGATTTTAACGGACGCGGCAAATTACGCGGTAGCGGCGGCTCGCACTTTGGCGTTTCGTCCACGCGACCCGCGCGCGAAAGTCTTTCCGGACAGAGAATGGTATCTTGCGTTTGTAGGCAATGATTATCGCTGGCTTGACGGCGACGGCAGACGCGGGAGAAATCTTGATGCGAGAATTGCGTTTTTCTACATTGCTACGGTGAACACGCCTGCAATGGCAATTGAAATTCCTGGCGCCGGTTCAAACTATGCAATGGAATATACCGACAAAAACGGCAACGTGTTGAAAGGCTCTAACAATTACGTTTTGCATCTTCCGCCGAATATTCCTGCGAAAAATTTCTGGTCGGTAACAATTTACGATGCGCAAACCCGTTCGCAATTGCAAACGGATCAGAAATATCCGAGCAAAAACAACAGACGTGACAAACTCGAATTCAACAGTGACGGTTCGATTGATATTTATTTCGGCCCGAAACCGCCAAAAGGAAAAGAAGCGAACTGGATACAAACCGTTCCAGGCAAAGCGTGGTTTGCTGTTTTACGTCTTTACGGACCGCTTGAACCTTGGTTTAACAGAACGTGGAAACCGGACGATATTGTTTTGGTTAAGTAATTTAATCAAATACAAAAAATTTGAAAGCGAATGCGCAAATTTTGCGTATTCGCTTTTTGTTATTGAGAAAATATATTATTTCGGAGAAAATTATGTACCTGAATTTTTTAAGCAAGGTTATTCTTACAATATTTTTATCACTCGGCGTTGGCTGTAATTCTTATGTAGAAAAAAATAATGAAGCCGACAAAACACAAGCAGTAAAATCACAAATTTTACCTTCGTGGAAAGATAATGCAACAAAGCAGAGAATAATTTCCTTTGTTCAAGATGTAACAAATGAGAACAGCAAAAACTTTATTGCACAGCAAGACAGAATAGCCGTTTTTGATAACGATGGAACGATGTGGTGTGAAAAGCCTTTGCCGTTTCAGTTATTGTTTGTTTTTGATAGAATAAAAGAACTTGCGCCGCAACATCCGGAATGGAAAAAGAAACAGCCGTTTAAGGCGGTTCTTGAAAATGATTTTGCAACAATTAAGAAAACAAGTTGGGAAGACTTTTTAAAACTGTTCTCGGAAGTAACTTTGAATCGTTCCGCCGAAGAGTTTAAATCCGACGTTTTAAGATGGTTAAATACGGCAAAACATCCGAAATTTAAGACGTCGTATATTGATTTGGTTTATAAACCTATGCTCGAATTAATAAATTATCTGCGTGCTAATGAATTTAAGGTGTTTATTGTATCCGGCGGTGGAATTGATTTTATGCGCGCTTTTATTCCGAAGAAATACGGCGTTCCGAGTTGGCAGATTTTAGGTTCGTACGGAAAAACAAAATTTAAGAACGGAAAAATTGTAAAACTTCCTGAGGTAGTTTTTATAAACAATGCAGAGAATAAGCCAGTTGCAATTTATCGTAAAATAGGGAAACAACCGGTTTTTGCTTGCGGTAATTCCGACGGTGATTTGCAGATGTTACAGTATTCGGCAAGCGGCAAGCTCCCTTCGCTTCAAGTTTATATTCATCATACCGATAATCAGCGCGAGTACGAATACGGTTCGGAAAAAGGCGGATTTTCAATTGTAAAAGGCCTTGCTTACGCCAAAGATAATAATTGGTTGATTGTTGATATGAAAAGAGATTGGAAAGTTATTTTTGACGCAAAAACACTTAATCGTAAATAAGTCTATCTAAAAAAAAAGACGTCAAAAATTTTTCAACAATCGTGTTTACCGTCGCAATATGGGGGATGTTCCGTTTTCCCACAGGCGCAAATTGCCACGCGTCTTGTTTTTTCCGGCTTAACAATTATCGGTTCGTAAGATGTTCCAACGTGTTTACCGTCGCAATATGGCATGTTTGAGGAAAGTCCGCACGTGCAGTATGCTACGGTTTTACCTTCCTTTTCGTCAACTATATAATATGGTGTTGCTTTCGTTGTTTGCATAATTAAATCAGATTTTTTATCCAATTTAATTAATCCAAAGAAAAAAGACAAGAAGTATTTTAAAGATATTCCATATTTATTATATAATTATGCAGCAAACGCAAAGAGTTGGAAGATGCGAACAATTAATTTTGCGTAAATTTAATTAAATTTAATCCTTTATTTTATTTGAATTTGTTTGAATGCAAAACCGATTGAAAATATTGTTATTATTGCTTTTCACAGCCGTTTCACTCTTTGCTCAAAAGGTTGAAATAAAACGGACTTATTATCCGAACGGAAAATTAAAATCCGAAGGCGAATACGTAAACGGAGTTTTGAACGGTTATTATCGCGAATACTACGAAAACGGACAGCTGTGGAAAGAGTGGCATTTTGTAAACGGCAAAGAAGACGGCATTTCAAAATGGTATTTTCCTGACGGCAAATTGAGTATGGAATGGCAATATAAAAACGGGAAGTTGAACGGTGTTTCTAAGTGGTATTACGAAAGCGGCGAACTTTGGGCGGAACCGGTTTATGTGAACGGTAAAAGGGAAGGTTTTACCAAAACTTACTACAAAGACGGAAAGTTGCAAGGAATTTGGCAATATCACAACGGTAAATTGAACGGAATAAGCAAAACTTTTTTTGAGAACGGAAAAGTTGAAGTTGAAAAAAATTTTGTTGACGGCAAACTTGAAGGAACAAGCAAGGTTTATTACGACTTCGGGAAAGTTGCGCTTGAAGCGCATTACAAAAACGATAAACTCGACGGAATTTCATATCTCTATTATCCTGACGGAAAAATCAAAGTAATTGACACATACAAAAACGGACAAATTGTTAAACGCGTTCGCTACGATATCGTCGGGCGTTTGGAGAAAGTTGAAGAATCGTTTAATGAATACAGCGGTTACGGAACATTGAAATCGGTTAAGAAATTCAGAGAAGGGAAACTGAACGGCATCAGTAAATTTTATTACGACAGCGGTTATTTGAAATCGCTTGAAAATTATCGCGACGGAGTTTTGGACAGCGTAAAACTTGAATATCACGACGGCGGATTCTTAGCTTCAATTTCAAATTACAATTCAGGTAAAAAAGACGGTTACGAACTGATATACAATAATTACGGAAAACTGATAGGGAAACATTATTACGTATTGGACGAATTGCAAGGCAAACAAATCGAATGGTATGACGACGGAAATTTGAAATCCGAGAAATTTTATTTTCATGATAAATACGACGGCGTTAATAAAGAATATTACGAAAACGGAAAAATAAAATGCGAAGAAAGTTTTGACAGAGGAAAAAGAAACGGAATTACGAAAAGATATTATCCGAACGGACAATTGGCTGAATTTTATTCTTACAAAAACAATTTACTTAATGGCTCATGTTTCTTTTACGATAAGAACGGCGAAATTATTCGTAAAGCAACTTACGAAAACGGAATTTTGATTTCGGAAGAGTGTAAATAATTACGCCGTTTTGTTTTGTGCAATGTTCTCTAACAATTTAATCAAAAACATCAAAATAAAACCTATTGAAGAAAGAATTACGTCGTCAAAATCAACAAAAAAGATTCCGGCGTTTAGGAAAGAAGCCAATAATTTTGTGACTATCAGAATAGTGAAAAACAACGCAAAACCGAAAATACCTGAACTCAGAGGTTGCAAAAAGTAAAGATTAAACTTTACCGCATAATTTTTCTCTTTAAGATTTGCGGACTTTGAAATATTTGAAGTAACTGCCGATTTCATAACTCACCTCTTTTTTGCTTCCAATATATCATATAAGCTGTTACAAGTATGTGATTTTAGACACAAAAACCAGCTTGTGTGAGCAATTTCACTTTTTCATCTTCGCCAAAGTTCGCGGTCAAGACTGCGGTATTGAATCGCTTCAGCTACGTGTTGCGCTTGAATATCTTCGTAATTTTCCAAATCGGCGATTGTTCTTGCAACTTTTAATATTCGATCGTACGCTCTTGCGGAAAGTCCCAATTTTGTAATTGCGGTTTTTAGCAAGGATTTCCCCTTTTCGTCGAGCTTGCAATATTTTTCAATTTCTTTCCGTCCCATATCGGCGTTTTTGTGAATTCCTTCGTGAGCGGAAAATCTTTCGGTCTGAATTTTACGCGCTCTAATTACTCTTTTTCTGATTTCTGCGGAAGTTTCTCCTTTCGTTTCCGAAACGAGTTCTTTGTATTTAATCGCCGGAACTTCAATTTGAATGTCGATTCTATCTAGCAACGGGCCGGAAATTTTCCCCATGTAACGTTCAATCGCGTTAATGCTGCACGTGCATTCGTGGTCGGGGTCGGTTAAATATCCGCAAGGACAAGGATTCATCGCGGCGGCAAGCATAAAATTTGCGGGAAATTCCACCGTTATTTTTGAACGGCTGATTGTAACTTTTTTGTCTTCCATCGGCTGACGCAAAACCTCCAGAACATTTTTTTTGAATTCCGGAAATTCATCCAAAAACAAAACGCCGTGATGCGCAAAAGAAACTTCGCCGGGTCTCGGATAACTACCTCCGCCTATTAACGCGGCGTCCGAAACGGTGTGGTGCGGACTTCTGAATTGGCGCGCGGTAATAAGCCCTGTTGAAACATCGAGCAAGCCTGCGACAGAATAAATCTTCGTCGTTTCCAGCGCTTCGTCCAAAGTTAGCGGCGGAAGTATTCCAGGAAGCCGTTTCGCCAACATTGTTTTTCCGGAACCGGGAGGCCCAATCATCAAAATATTATGTCCGCCCGCCGCGGCGACTTCCAACGCGCGCTTAACTGCTTCCTGACCCTTAACGTCGGAAAAATCCAATTGGTAAATATTAACGGAATTAAAAATTTCTTC
>WGAL01000240.1 GCA_015494845.1 Melioribacteraceae bacterium | reverse complement strand
TTGGAATTACAGAAAAAACCAATCCCGATTGCGCTTTCCGCAATTGTTCTCGTCGCGATGATGAATATTATTGGCGCGCTATTTTTGCTTGTGTTGCGTCGTAAAAAAACAATCGGGGTTTTGCGCACTCTTGGATTCAAGAAATCGCAGATTGCAAGAATTTTTATTTTTCAAGGCGGATTTATTTCCATTGCCGGAATTGCGCTCGGCGTTGCAATTGCGGTTCTTTTAACTTATTTGCAAAATAATTTTCAAATAGTAACGTTGCCCGGTGATATTTATTTTATGGACAAACTGATTATCGCCGCAAAACCATTTTACTATTTGTTGGTCGTCGTTGCGGCGGCGGTAATCGGCGTTTTGATTTCGTTTGTGCCTGCGGCTTTTGCGTCGCGTATTTCGCCAGTTAATGCGATAAGGAATAATTGATGTTCGAAAAATTTGTAGCGAAACGGTATATTAAATCGAAAAGACGACTTTCGTTTATTACGATAATTTCGCGCGTTTCTACGCTTGGCGTTAGCGTGGGCGTTGCGGCGTTGATTGTCGTAATGGCTGTTTTCAACGGATTCGGTTCGCTTGCAAAAAAATTAATGCTTTCCGCAGAACCGCATTTGCAAATTAAGTTTGTTTCGTCGCCCATAAAAAGCGAATTAAGTAAAATCAAAAATTTTCTGAATAACAATTCCGAAGTAGATTATTATTACAAGTTTGTCGAAGGTAAAGTGATTTTGGGGAGTAAACGGCAATTCAAAATTTTAACATTGAAGGGAATTGAGAGCAAAGTTTTTAATTCGAAAAAATTCGGATTAAAAAAATATTTAACGAACACGCTTATCACGGATAAACGCGGAGTTTTAATTTCTCTTTCGAATGCGGTAAAACTCAACGCGCGACTTGGCGACGAAATAAAAATGACGACGTTTCAAAGTCTCGAAAAATCGGCTGTAATGCTTGCGCCGCCGAAAGTCGCCGATTTGCGTCTCACGGCAATTTTCAGCACGCCGAACAACGAATTAAACGCGAATTACGTTTTTGCGAATATCGACGACGTGAAATTTTTGTTCGACAGAAAAAACCGCTTGAGCGGAATTGACGTTTTTCTGAAAGATTACAAAATAGCGAGCGCGTTAAAAACAAAACTCGAACAACTCGGTTCTAACAATTTGAGAATTGTAACTTGGGAAGACAACCATAAGCGGCTTCTGAATATGATGAAACTCGAACGCTTTTTTGCCTTCCTTTTGCTTTCGCTGATTATTTTCGTTGCCGGTTTCAACATTCTCAGTTCGCTTACGATGTCGGTAACCGTTAAGCAAAAAGATATTGCCGTGATGCGCGCGTTCGGCGTTACGCAAAAATCGGTTAAGCGGATTTTCTTATTCGAAGGTTTGATGATTGGAATTAAGGGAACGTTTTGGGGATTTGTAATCGGGATCGCGATTTATTTTGCGCAATACTATTTTAAGATTTATCCGCTTGATGCGACGAAATACGTCGTCGATGCACTTCCGGTAAAACTTGATTTGTTTGACCTTGTAGCGACGCTCGTTGTTTCGTTGGCGTTTTCGGTTTTTGCTGGCGTTTATCCCGCAAAACAAGCGGTTAAGTTAAACATAATCGACGCAATAAAATGGGAATAAGATGAAAACGATACTCAAAGCGGAAAATATTTGCAAATCATACAAAATCGAGAACCGCAAAATCGAAGTGCTGAAAGAGGTGAATTTTGAGATTGCCGAAGGCGAAAGCGTCGTGATTATCGGGGCGTCCGGTGCTGGCAAAAGTACGCTACTGCATGTTTTAAGCGGACTTGATTATCCGGATGCCGGCAAAGTCTATTTTTACGATAAAGAAATTTTTTCGCAATCGGACGACGAGATTTCGCTTTTCCGGAATGAGCAAATCGGTTTTGTTTTTCAGTTCCATTATTTGTTGCCGGAATTTACCGCCGTTGAAAACGTCGCTATGCCGATGCTTGTAAAAAACGTTAGTTATTCCAAAGCGGTTTCGCGGGCGAAAGAACTTTTGAGCGAGGTTGAACTTTCGGACAGAGCAAATCACAAGCCGGCGGAGCTTTCCGGTGGTGAGCAACAGCGTGTGGCGATTGCGCGCGCTTTAGCTAATAATCCGAAATTACTTTTCGCCGACGAACCAACCGGAAATCTCGACACGGCGACAAGCGAAACGGTAAAAAATTTGCTTGTAAATCTGAAATTAAAACACGGACTTACGATGTTGCTTGTTACGCATAATTCCGAGTTTGGTAAAATTGGCGATAGAATTTTGAAAATGAAAGACGGACAGCTACAAAATGGATGAATGGATTGTTGGATGATTGTAATAATGGTTCTTTTTACCGCGAAGGCGCTAAGACGCTAAGAAAACATACGTCCGCCTTAGGCGGATTGCGAGCTAATTTGCGTATGCAAATTAGCGTGGCAATTTATCAAATAATCAGCGTGAGTTTACAATGTGACAGTCCGCCGCGGCGGAGCTTCGTCACTTCGTTCCTCGCAATGACTTATTTTTCTATTTTTACGAGGAATGAGAAAAAGTTAGCTACCTTAAAGGCGCTTGCTCCTTTAAGGTAGAGGAAAACGTTAGCTTTGTTTTCACGACCTTCAAGGGATAAATGCCTTGAAGGTCGATGATGAAATTTTTAAGAAAATCTAATTTTGAATTGACCGAAAAAAGAAAAAATATAATCGAACTTTATGAAAAATTAAAACGTCCATTGGTTTTGGATGGTGCGACTGGAACGCTTTTGATCGAGAAGGGAATTAAACCTTACCGCGAATTATGGACGACGCTTGCAAATGTTGAGTTTCCTCAATTGGTTGAAGAAGTTCATTCGGAATATATTTTAAACGGAGCAGAAATTATTACGACAAACACATTTAACTCAAATCCGGTTTCGCTTAAACTTGCTGGCTACAAAGAAAAAACAACTGAAGAACTTGTTGAAACTGCTGTAAATATTGCAAAATCCGCAGTAACTAAAAATAATGCAGATGTTGTAATTGCCGGATGTAATGCGCCAGCCGAAGATTGCTACCAACGCGAACGCACCATAAGCAAAGCCGAATTGAAAGATAATCACAAAAGACACATTAACGCGCTGTGGAACGCCGGCGTTGATATTATTTGGAACGAAACGCACGGGCATTGGGACGAAATCGAAATCGTTTGCGAATATTGCGAAACAGAAAATTTACCGTACGCGATTAATTTATATTTCGAAGACGATATAAAATTACTTTCCGGCGAGCCGGTTACGGAAGTAGTTGAAAGAATTTCACAGAATTTTCCAAACGCGATTATCGGATTTAATTGCATTGCACCCTCCAATTTTTACAATTTTGTTAAATCTTATTTTGTTGAAAAGCATTGGGGATTTTACTTAAATTGCGGCGGCGAAGATAAACACGCTGGCGAAATGGTTTGCGCGATTTCACCGGAAATGTATGTTGAATACGTCAAAAAAATTATTAATGAAAATACGATTTACACCGGTAGTTGCTGCGGTTCAAACCCTGAACACACAAAAGCAATTA
>WGAL01000239.1 GCA_015494845.1 Melioribacteraceae bacterium | reverse complement strand
GTTTACTTTTTATTGGTAATATTTTTACTTTACTTGTAATGACAAAATGGAATTAATTTAGTTTGGATGGAGCCGTTTTATGGAAAACGAAATAAAGTTACTTGAACAGAAACTTGGCAAATTACGCAGTCAAAACGGGTTTTTGGAAGAAGAAATTAAGATAGCGCGCAAAATAAGTAAAATAGGCGCAATGATAAACGACGAGAATTTGCGTTTCCTGAACTTAATTCCCATTCCAGTTTTTCTCGTTCGTCTGTTCGGAAACGGTTCTATGAAAACGATTTTCGTCAATGAAGCCTTTATTAAATTTACGGGCTTGAAAAGAGAAGAAGTTATTAATAAATCTCCGCGAAAGCTTTTCAGTAAAAAGAACAATTTTCATATTCCCATATATTCCGAAGACGCAAAAAAGCAATTATTTAGAGATAAAGTTCTAAATACCGACGCCGTTCTCGATTTCGATAAAAATAAAATTAAATATGTTGAATTAATGCCTTTTCTTTTTAGTTCCGGCAACGAAAATGTTATTTTAATTTCTTTATACGATATAACGAATGAAATTAAATATTTAAGGAATATTGAGGAACGTGAAGACAGATATAGAAATTTTATAAACAATTCAGATAATTTAATCTTTCGTATTGCTTTTAATAAGCGAATTTCAACCAAAATTTCGAAGAAAAAACAAGCCGAATTGATTTTTGAGCACGGCTATATTGCCGAATGCAATCAGGCTTTTGCAGATAATATGGGAATGGGCGATATTGATTCTGTAATTGGCAGAAAAGTTTCGTTCTTTTTCGGTTCAATTAGTAATAAAGTAACGAAGGATTTAACCACGCAGTTTATTTCTAATGGCTACAATACTAAAAATAAAATTGTTAGACAAATTTCACGGTTCGGAGAAGAAGTTTTTTATTCTTATAATCTTTTTGGCGATGTTAAAGATAATTCCTTAGTTCAAATTTGGGGCGTTTACCACGATGTTACTGAACTCGAAAGAGTAAAACGGAAACTCGAAAAATCGAGGAATGAGTTCCAGCAATTATTTGAATTTTCGCCGGTCCCAATGGCGCTTGTCGATGAAGACCTTTCGGTTATTGCCTTTAATAATCAGATGGTAAAGACTTACGGTTATACAATTAATGATTTACCCGATTTGAATTCCTGGTATGAAAAAGCGCTCAGACATTTGGGCGATTATGAACAGCTGTCAAAAACTTGGGGAAAACTGGCGTTAAGAGTAAGAAAAGGGAAATATGATTTTATTTCTAAGGAAACTTCTATTTTAACAAAAAGAGGCGAGAAAAAACATATAATCGTTTCTTTTTCTTACATCGGAAATAAATATTTGATTTCCGTAAACGACGTAACCGAAGCCAAGCGGGCAAGGGAAGAGGCGGAACTTGTAAAGAAAATAATTGAAAACTCGCCCAATATTTTGTTGCAATGGGAAATTAAAGGCAACCGGTTCAAACTGGTTTATATTACAAAAAATATTTCTTTTCTCGGATATTCAAGCGAGAAATTTATTGAAGGAAATAAAAGATTTCGTGATTTAATGCGTCGTCGTGACTCCGTTAAACTTTTTAGGGAAAGGCGGGAGGCTTATCAGGAAGGTAAGAGAAATTTAAGACAGCGTTATCAACTTATTACAAAAGAAGGCGAGTGGAGGTGTTTTGAGAGTTATGTTTCAATTGTTGAAGAAGACAACAAGGTAAAAGTTTGGGAAATTGTTTCCGATATTACCGAAAAGAAAAGAGCTGAAAGAAAATTAATTGAGACTGTAGAAAAGTTCAAGAGTATTTTTGATAACTCGCCGATTGGTATATTTAATTATAACAAAGATGGAATTATTGAAAATTTTAATGATATTTTTGTTGAAATACTCAGTTCTTCGAGAGAAAAATTAATAGGTTTTAATTTATTTAAACAATTGCAAAACAAGGGCGTGTTAGCCGCCGTAAAAAAATCCTTTAAAGGCGAACAAGGTATTTTCGAAGGTTTGTACAAATCCGTTACTTCCGGCAAAGAACTTTATATGCGTTTAATAGCGCAACCGCTATACGACGCGGAAGGAAAAATTGCCGGCGGCGTCGGTTTGTTGGAAGATATTTCGGAAAGGGTTGCCTCGCGACTTGAACTTGAAAAAACGCGCGATGAGTTCAGAAAAACAGCCAACCAGTTGAATTTTATTCTGAACCACATAAAAGACATAGTTTATGAACAGCGGGTTGATCATACCATTATTTTTATCTCCGGAAGTATTAAAAACGTTCTCGGATACACGCCGACCGAATTTATGCTGAAGCGCAAACAATTGTTTACCGATAATCCCATTAATAAACCAATTGATAAAAAACTGGACGAAGTATTAAAGTTTGGAAAACATGCGCGTTATCACATAGAGATTTGGACGAAAAACGGGAAAAAAGTTTTACTTGAGGTTAGCGAATCTCCTATAAAAAATAAAGGAAAGATTACAGGACTTATAGGCGTGGCACGGGACGTGACAGAATCTTACAGAAGCCAACAAATTCAGGAAGCTGTTCACGCAATCGGGGCAATGACTTATAAAGCGAAAACTTTATCCGAGTTATATAAATTTATTCATGAAACCATTTCTAAATTTATGCCTGCCGATAATTTCTTTATTGCACTTATTGATCCGGCTAACCATGAAATTTCATTTCAATATTATGTAGATGAAGTTGATTCGGAAATGCCTGAACCTCATGAATTAAGAAACGGATTTACTGAATATGCCATTCGTAAAAAGTTAAATACGGTTTACAAGAAAAAAGATATTGAAGAACTTCTTAATAAAAAAGAATTTGAGTTAATAGGAACAATTCCAGAGGCAATTGCAGTAAGCTATTTGAAATTTTCTGATGGCAGAGAAGGAACAATAGTTTTACAAGATTATTACAACCCAGATGCTTATGCAAAGGAAGATGTCCAGTTTTTGCGATTTGTTTCTACGCAGATTATTCAATCCATTGAGAAAAAGCAAGCTGAAGATAAATTAATAAAAACGAACCGCGAATTAAAAAAAGCAGAGCGCGAATTAAGAAGACAGGCGGCAGAATTAAAGAAAAGCAACGCTAACAAAGATAAATTGTTCTCGATTATCGCGCACGATTTGAGAAGCCCTTTTACCGCTTTGCTCGGCTTAACCAATATGCTCGATGAAATGCTCGACGATATGGATAAAGATGAAATTCGCGAAATGGTTACCGCGTTGAATAATTCGGCGACTAATCTTTACAAATTACTTGAAAATCTTTTGAACTGGTCAAGACTGCAACTCGGGCGCTTTCATTTGAACAAGGCAAAATTTCCTGTTTACGATGCCGTTTTATCGGTCTCAAACGCTTTGGCTTCTCCTTTGGAGCAAAAGAATATTAAACTTGTAAATCGCGTTTCGAAAGATATTTTGGTTTATGCCGATTTTCCGACAATTGAAATGGCGATAAGAAATCTTGTAAACAACGCAGTGAAATTTACGCCCGAAGGCGGAAAAATCACGGTTTCCTCGTCCGTTGAAAGCTCGCCCGGTTTTGTTGAAATTTCAGTCAGCGACACCGGAATCGGAATGCCGCCGGAAATTTTGAATAATCTTTTCAGAGTCGATAAAAAAGTAAGTCGTAAAGGCACGCGCAATGAAGCCGGAACCGGACTCGGTTTGGTTCTGGTAAAAGAACTTGTTGAAAAAAACGGCGGAACAATCCGGGTTACGAGCGAAGAAAACAAAGGCTCGACGTTTACGTTCACCGTTCCGCTTGCCAAAGATTGATGATAGTTTAGTTAAATAAAGAATAGTTGGAACAATTTAAAGATTTATCTTTGTTTATTCTCTTTTTATACTTATACTTGTTATAAGAATTATGTTCTTGTTTTAAAGATTGGCAAAAAACGCCATTCAAAGATTTGGTTTTTTATTTGTGCGAGTTTTAAGTTTTCTGTTTTTCCCCGCCTTAATTTCCCGGTAAAATAATCAAATTACGTTTTATTTATTAATTTAATTTAAGGAGTGTCTCTATTATGTCCGATAGAGTAACCGGAACCGTAAAATGGTTCAACAGCAGTAAAGGATTTGGATTTATCCAACAAGAAAACGGCGAAGACGTTTTCGTTCATTACAAAGCAATCGAAGGCGATGGCTTTAAAACTCTCGAAGAGAATCAAAAGGTTGAATTTGAAATAGTTCAAGGCGAAAAAGGCCCGCAGGCAAATAACGTTAGAGTTATTTCCTAATAACTGTTTTTCAGCGAACCGGGCTTTGCGGCTGTTTGTCGTAAAGCCCTTTTTTATTTTAAATAACCTTCCGCTCTATAAAGACGATAAAAGAGAAAACAAACGTCATTACGAGCGTAGCGAAGTAATCTGTCAAATATTCAGCAAACGCTTACAAAACCGACAGTCCGCCTAAGGCGGAGCCGCGCGCTCCGTTCCTCGCAATGACTAACCACTCTCATCATTTCGAAAAATTGCGTTAGCAATTTGGGGTTTAATTTTTTAAAATTCACTCCGCCTCAACCGAACGGGCGAAAATGTAGTCAATATTTTTAAGCATTTTCCGCATGTCGAAAATTTCTTCGATTTCTTCTTTGCTTAAATATTTTAACGCTTCCGGCGATGCGAGCAATTCGTCTTTTAAATTTTTCGATTTATCTTCCCAAACTTTCATTGCGCTTGTTTGCACTATTTTATACGCTTCTTCGCGCGTTGCGCCTTTGCTTACGAGTTTTAACAGAACCGTTTGCGAAAACGCCAATCCGCGCGTTAGTTCCAAATTGCGTTTCATATTTTCTGGATAAATGATAAGATTGTCGAGTAAATTTGTAATCAAATGAAGCATATAATCGAGCGCAATGCAACTGTCGGGAACGATTACGCGCTCGACGGAGGAATGTGAAATGTCGCGTTCGTGCCAAAGCGCAACGTTTTCGAGAGCCGCAATCGAATTGCCTCGTAAAATTCGAGACAATCCGGTAATGCGCTCGCTGATAATCGGATTACGCTTGTGCGGCATTGCGGAAGAGCCTTTTTGTCCTTTCGAAAAATATTCTTCGGCTTCCAAAACTTCCGTGCGTTGCAAGTGCCGAATTTCAACGGCAATTTTTTCAAGCGAAGAACCGATAACCGCAAGCGTCGTTAAAAATTGCGCGTGTCTGTCGCGTTGAATTACTTGCGTGGAAACCGGGGCGGGTTTCAAGCCCATTTTTTCGCAAACGTATTCTTCCACTTTCGGCGAAAGATGTTCGAACGTTCCGACCGCGCCGGAAATTTGTCCGGCGGAAATCGCGTCAATCGCTTCTTGCAAGCGGCGTTGATTTCTTTTTGTTTCCTCGAACCAAAGCGCAAACTTCAATCCCATCGTCGTCGGTTCCGCATGAATGCCGTGGCTCCGTCCTATGCAAACGGCGTGTTTAAGTTCAAGCGCGCGGCGTTTCAAAACTTCGAGGAGTTTTTTCAAACGCTTTTGCAAAAGTTCGCCGGCGGTTTTCATTTGGTAGGAAAGCGTAGTGTCGAGTATGTCGGACGAAGTCATTCCGTAATGAATATGCCGCGATTCGTAGCCGACGTTTTCCGCGACGTTTGTAAGAAAAGCGATTACGTCGTGTTTGGTTTCTTCTTCGATTTGCAAGATACGCGCAACGTCGAACGCCGCCTTGCGTTTTATTACTTCGAAATCTTCTTCCGGCACTTCGCCCAATTTTACGCGCGCTTCAACCGCAAGCAATTCGATTTTCAGCCAAGTGGAATATTTAAATTCATCCGAAAATATTCTTCCCATTTCAGGGAGCGTGTAACGTTCAATCATCTTTTCGGTTCTAATTTCATTTCGAATGTTTGCCTTTTGCCGTCGCGCAACACTTTGATTTTAATTACGTCGCCGGTTGAATATTGGTTCAAAATGCTGATAATAGATTCGTCGTTGGTTACCAAAAATGAATCGATGCCGATTATAATATCGCTCACAACCAAACCGGCTTTTTCGGCGGGGGAGCCGGGAACGATGTCCGTAATTATTACGCCTTTTGTCGATTCCAAACCGAAATATTTTGCGATGCGTTCGTCAATATTTTGAATGCGCAAACCGGTCCAGAAATTTCTGTCGATGTAGCCTTTTTCTTTCAGTTGTTTGATAATTCGTTTTACTTTGTTAATCGGAATTGCAAAACCGACGCCGATGTTTCCGGGACTTCCGCCCGGCGTGAAAATCAAAGTGTTAATTCCAATAAGTTCGCCAAGACTGTTTACAAGAGGTCCGCCGCTGTTTCCCGTGTTAATCGCCGCGTCTGTTTGAATCATATTGATGTAGTAACGTCCGTTTACCGAGTTCAAGTTCATTCCGGTTGCGCTGACCACGCCGACGGTAACGGTCGGCTTGTCATTTATTTCAAACAAGCCGAACGGATTTCCCAGCGCAATTACCCATTCGCCGATTAAAATATCGTCCGAGTTTCCAAATTTTACATACGGTAAATTTTCGCCGTCGATTTTTAGCAAACAAATGTCGGTCGCTTTATCGGAACCTATAATTTTAGCCGGATGCTGACTTCCGTCAGTCATTGTTATTATTATCTCCGATGCGTCGCCTGCTACGTGGTCGTTAGTTACGATGTAGCCGTCGGGAGAAATAATTACGCCCGAACCAAGCGCTTTAACTTCTTGCGTGTAAACTCTGTCGCCGAAAAAATATCTGAAAAGCGGGTCGGCGGTAAACGGGTCGCGGTATTTTTTTACTTTGGTTACGTTAATTCCCACAACCGCGGGACTGACTTTTTTCACGGTCTCCGTAATTATCGTGTTCCGCGAGCGCGTGATTTTTTCGTTTGTTTTTTCTTTAATGTAAATCGTATCCGGCGTTGTTTGTTCATTGGATACGTAACTCGTATTGACGGCGTTTTTTTCTTCCGCGCGTTTTTCTTCAATCGGATTTATGTAGCGGAAATAGATAAACGAAAATCCGACCGAAACCAAAAGCAACGTAATTAAGGTGGAATAGACGATTGTTTTGAATTTATTCATGAAAACCTCTGTTAATTTTTTGCGACGTGAAATATTCTTTTAACGGTTTGTAATGTTTAATTAAAATTACAAACAACGTAAGCGATGAAATGACAATAAATTCCGCTATTGAATTTGGCTTGATTGCGGAATATTTGTAAAGAATTTTTCCTGAAAAAATAGCGAGCAAAATCAATAGGAAAGTAGCCGAACCGTTAGCGAAATGCACGTTCCTTTTGTAAACGAATGCGATTAACCAAAGTAAAATCCAGAGAACCGGAAGTTGCGGAGCGATAACAAGCGAACCGCCGAGCGCCGTAGCCAATCCGCGTCCGCCTTTGAACTTGATGTAAACGGAAAAGCAATGCCCGGAAACCGCCGCAAATAAAGCGGTTCCGCCAATTAGAAAAGAATTGCCAAATAATACCAGCGCAATTTTTACGGCGAGAAAACCTTTTAACGCATCAATAAATAAAACCGCGGCGCCAATCGCTTTCGAACCGACTCGCGTAGCGTTAAGCGCGCCCACGTTGCCCGAACCTTCTTCGGTAATATCTACGCCTTTTCTTTTCAACAACAAATATGCGGTAGGAAACGCGCCGATTAAATATCCCAGAATAAACGTAATAATAATTGTAAAAATCATTTTCCCTTTTATATTTGCAAATCTTAAAATAATGCAATAAAATGCAAATTCAATTTTAATAATTTCGGAGATAAAAATAATGATAAATTTGGTCGGCTCGTTCAACGTTAAACCTTCCTTGCCCGAAAACCTTGAACCGCTACGCGAAATAGCTACCAATCTTTACTGGACTTGGAATTACGAAGCGTTTGAGTTGTTCAGACGTTTGGACAGAAAACTTTGGGAAGAAACAAAACACAATCCTGTTTTGATGCTCGGAAAAGTTAGTCAAGAGCGATTGAAAGAAGTTGCGAACGACGATGGCTTTATCGCGCATATGAACCGCGTTTATCTTCAGTTGGAAGTGTATTTGAACGAAGTTACTTGGTATCAACGTAATTACGAAACTCACGACACGCCGCACATTGTCTATTTTTCGGCTGAATTCGGATTGACCGAAAGTTTGCAAATATATTCCGGCGGATTGGGAGTCCTCGCCGGCGACCATCTCAAATCCGCCAGCGATTTGGGAATTCCGCTTGTGGGACTTGGCTTGTGCTATCGCGAAGGTTATTTCCAACAATATTTAACGGCGGACGGCTGGCAACAAGAACGATACGAAAACACCGATTTTTACAATCAACCGATGCAACTTATTCGCGACGAAAACGGAAAACCGGTAAAAATTCCGCTCGATTTCCCTGGTCGCACGGTTTGGTTTCAGATTTGGAAGATAGACGTCGGGCGCGTTCCGCTTTATTTGCTCGATACGAACGTCGAGGAAAACTCGCCGCAAGACCGCGACATAACAAAAACGCTTTACGGCGGCGATAACGAAACTCGCATTCAGCAAGAAATAGTTCTCGGTATAGGTGGAATTAGGGCGATGCACGCAATTGGAATTCGTCCGCTTGTTTGCCATATGAACGAGGGACACTCGGCGTTTCTCGCTCTTGAACGCATAAGATATTTGATTAAAAATAAAAATCTCACTTTCCGCGAAGCCCGCGATATCGGCTTTTTCTCGAATATTTTCACGACTCACACTCCAGTGCCAGCAGGAATTGACGTTTTTCCGAACGATATGATGGAACGTTATTTCGGAAAATATTACCGCGAGGAACTCGGAATTTCCGGCGAAGAATTTTATAAAATGGGAACGATAATTAAAAATCATGCACCGTCGGAATTTAACATGGCTCACCTTGCAATGAACACGGCAGGATTTGTAAACGGCGTCAGCAAGTTGCACGGCAAAGTTTCCAAAAAAATGTGGGTTGAAGGATTTAAGGATATTCCGTTTAATGAAATCCCGATTGATTATGTAACAAACGGCGTTCATACGTATTCGCATCTTTCCGGAGAAATGCGCGAACTTCTTTTGCGTTATTTAGGCGAAAGATTTGATACCGATTTGGACGACGAGGAACTTTGGATCCGTGTTGAGGAAATTCCCGACGAGGAACTTTGGCGTACTCATGAACGCCGCCGCGAGCGACTTGTGGCGTTTGCGCGTAAACGTTTGCGCCAACAAATAATTGACCGGGGCGGCTCTAAGGCGGAAATTCACGCGGCAAACGAAGTGCTTGACCCTTCGGCGCTTACAATAGGATTTGCGCGGCGTTTTGCCACTTACAAGCGCGGAACGTTGATTTTCCGCAATGTCGAGCGTCTCGCTTCAATTTTGTTTAATCCGGATTATCCTGCGCAACTTATAATTGCAGGCAAAGCGCATCCGCGCGACGATGCCGGCAAAAAATTGATACAAGATATAATTCATTACGCAAAAGATTTCAATATGCGTAAACGAATTGTGTTTATCGAAAATTACGATATGAACGTCGCGCGTTATATGGTGGAAGGTTGCGACGTTTGGCTAAATAATCCGCGCCGGCCGATGGAAGCAAGCGGAACTTCCGGTATGAAAGTAATTGCGAACGGCGGATTGAATTTTAGCGTGCTTGACGGTTGGTGGGACGAAGCGTACGACAAGGAAGTCGGCTGGAAAATCGGCAACGGCGAAGAATATCAAGACCACGATTACCAAGATGAAATAGAAGCGAATATAATTTACGACGTTCTCGAAAAAGAGATTGTTCCGACCTTTTATAATCGCGGTTCTGACAATCTTCCGCGCGAGTGGATAGCGATGATGAAAAACTCGATGCGTAAGTTGGGCCCATTTTTCAACACGCACAGAATGGTAAAAGAATATTTCAATAAGTTTTACCACAAAGCGTATATCCGCCGCAAAGAATTAATGAAACACGATTGGAAACTCGGACGCGAATTTTCCGCTTGGAGAACGCATATTCTGAACAATTGGGAAAACCTTCGTTGTGTTGAAATCAAATACGACCGTCGCGAAATGAAAGTAGGCGAGGAAATGCGCGTTACCGCCGTTGTTGATTTAAACGGCTTGACCGTAGAAGACGTGGACGTGCAAATTTATTATGGAAAGTTCGATGAGATTCAGTCTTCCGAGAACAATAAATTCGTTTCAATGGAACCGGTTTCCCACGAAAAAGATGGCAACATTGTCACTTACGAAGGCGTTATAATTACGCATGATACCGGTAAATTCGGGTTTACTGTAAGAATTGTTCCGAAACATCAATTGCTTATTAATCCGTTTGAGCTCGGATTAATTAAATGGGCAAAAACGCAGTAATTTTTTAGGAAACCGCAAAGGACGCAAAACGCCTTCGGCGTCCGCAAAGTCCACTGTGTTCTTGGTGCTTTCTTTGTGACCTTTGTGGTTAATTATATTTTGAATTTTTTAAGAAAGTAATTGGTAAACTTATGCCTTGCGGTGAAAAACAAGAAATACACGACAAGAAACTGAAAATGCCTCACGAAGAAGTTTGGCGCGTGTTCCGGATAATGTCGGAATTTGTAGAAGGATTTGAAATTTTCACGAAGCTTCCGCCAAGCATCGTGATTTTCGGTTCGGCGCGAATTAAAGAAGGTTCGAGATATTACAAAATGGCTGAGGAAACGGCGCGCGAGCTTGTAAATAAAGGTTTCGGCGTTACAACCGGCGGCGGTCCCGGAATAATGGAAGCGGCAAACAAAGGCGCAAAAACCGCCGGCGGAAGTTCGGCGGGAATTAACGTGGTTCTCCCTTTTGAAACCGAATCAAATCAATATATTGACAGAGATAAAATAATTACGCTTCGCTATTTCTTTGTCCGAAAAGTTTTGCTCACCAAATACGCGCAAGGCTTTATTATAATGCCCGGAGGTTTCGGAACAATCGACGAGCTTTTTGAAATTCTGACTTTGATTCAAACCGAAAAAACAAAAAAAGCGCCGGTAATTTTAATGGGGAAAGACTACTGGAGCGGGCTTTTGGAGTGGATTAAGGACAAAGTTTTGTCGGAAGGAAATATTAATAAAGAAGATTTGAATTTATTTGCCTTAACTGACGAACCTTCCGAGGCGGCAAAAATTATTTGCGAGTTTCACAAAGGGAAAGAATTTCTTCCTAATTTTTAGTTTTGTCATTAAAAAAATATTTCGACGCTGCTCTCACGGTCTGAGAATTTTTTCGCTCATTGCAAGGAACGAAGTGACGAAGCAATCTATGTGTATTACCTTCAACGTACTCGTTCGTTGAAGGTAATAGACATTCCAACCTCAAAGGAACAAGTACCTTTGAGGTTTTCTTACAAAAAATCCGTTGGTTTAGTAAGCAAAGGCTAAAAATTAGATAGTTTGCCACGTCAGTCGCTACGCTCCTTCCTCGCAAAGACGCGAGTTTTTTAACACCGCCGCGGCAGACTACCGAATAGTCAGCTTTCGCTTGTTAAACCGCCAGCCCGTTGCAGATAATTTTAATAAATTATTTTTTCAATATAAATTTTAAAACAAGATTGAATTTCCCTCGTCTCAATTGATGTGTTTTTAATAATTAAAGCAGGTGCGTTATGCGAAAGTTCATTTTATTTTTAATTGTTTTTCTTACCGCCGGAATTATTTCGGCGCAAACAAACAAAATCGAATTTACGGAATTCGACTTGCCGAACGGTCTTCACGTAATTTTGCACGAAGACCATTCCACGCCGATTGTGGCAATTTCGGTTCTTTACCACGTCGGTTCAAAAGACGAAAAACCAGATAGAACCGGTTTTGCGCATTTCTTCGAGCATTTGATGTTCGAAGGTTCGCCGAATATTAAACGCGGCGAGTATTTCAAACTTGTTCAAAGCAACGGCGGAGCTTTGAACGCCAACACAAGTTTTGACAGAACGTTTTACTACGAAGTTCTTCCTTCCAATCAGTTGGAACTCGGACTTTGGCTTGAATCGGAAAGAATGTTGCATTTGAAAATTGATTCCGTCGGAGTAGAAACTCAACGCAAAGTAATTAAAGAAGAGAAAAAACAACGCTTTGATAATCAGCCGTACGGAAAATTGTTCGAAGAGATTTTCAAGCACGCGTTTAAGGTTCATCCTTATCGTTGGACGCCAATCGGTTCAGACCAATACATCGATAAAGCGAAAATCAGCGAGTTTATGGATTTCTACAAAAAATATTACGTGCCGAACAACGCGGTTCTTTCCATTTCGGGAGATATCGATATTGAAAAAACGAAAGAACTCGTTAAAAAATATTTTGGCGATATTCCGAAAGGCACAATTCCGATTGAACGTCCGCACATTGTAGAACCGCCGTTAAAAGGCGAAACGGTCGATACGGTTTACGATAACGTTCAACTTCCGGCTATAATTCAAATTTACAGAACGCCGGCGGAAGGAACGGAAGATTCGTACGCTGTCGATATGCTTGCCACTTTGCTTTCGGACGGCGAAAGTTCTTGGTTGAACAAAACGATTAAAGATAAAAAACAAGAAGCGCTTTACGTTGGCGCGTTTAATATGATGTTGGAAGACCCTGGCGTGTTTGCCGTTTTTGCGATTGCTAATCTCGGCGTTCCGCCTGAAAAAATAAACAACGATATGGACAGCGTAATTGCGAAAGTGCGTTCCGGTTTGATTTCCGAAAAGGAATTCGAGAAACTGCGGAATAAAATCAAATCGAGATTTGTCGAGCAAAACGTTTCGACGCAACGCGCCATTGCCGAAGCTCTTGCAAATTATTACGTTTACTACGGCGACGCGAATTTAATAAATACAGAAATTGAGCGGTATATGAAAGTAACCCGCGAGGATTTGCTGAAAGCAGCGCAAAAATATCTTAATCCGAATGCCCGCGTAATTCTTTATTATTTGCCGAAGAAAAACGAAGGAGATAAATAATGAAAACGAATAAATTCATATTGGTTTTGGCAATGTTAATATTTACCGGCGTTTCGTCGTTCGCGCAACTCGACAGAAGCAAACGACCTGAGCCTGCACAGG
>WGAL01000238.1 GCA_015494845.1 Melioribacteraceae bacterium | reverse complement strand
CCGCGACGGTAAATCGGGTTCATTCCTCCGCAAGCGTTTGAAACAAGCAAATTTTTCACGCCCAAAAATTTCATTACCCGAACCGGAAAAACAATCTGCTGCATCGAATAACCTTCGTAGTAATGAAAACGTCCTTGCATCACTACAATGTTTTTCCCTTCGAGCGTTCCGAAAATAAGTTTGCCTTTGTGCGTTTCGACTGTGGAAAGCGGGAAGTGCGGCAAATCGGAATAATCAATTTCATGCTCGACGTTGATTTCATTTACGAAAGAACCGAGTCCGGTGCCGAGAATTATTCCCGTTTCGTAGTTTTTGTCGGTTACTTTTCTAATTACTTCCAACGCTTCGTTAATTTGCTTCAATGTCTCGCTCATCGTATTCCGTTGTTTCTTTATTTTCAAAATTTCGATTTTCTTCAAGATTAATATTTTCAACGGTTTGAATTACTTCTGTTGTTTCTTCTTCTTGAAAATCAATAGTTTCGGCGATTTCGTTTTGTGTTGAATTTATTTTGGTTTCGGAAAAATTAGCAAGCAGTTTTTCTTGCGTCGAAATTATCGCTTTAAGTTCGGCAAGCGCGCGGCGTTTTGCTTCGGTAAGTTCCGCCAGCGCTTCTTGTTGTTTGCTTGCAAACTTCTCCGCGTTTTCCATTATTTCTTTCGCCTGATTTTCAGCGGATTTAATTATTTCGTCTGCCTTTTGTTTTGCTTCTTCAATTAATTCGCGTCGCGTTTCGTGCGCATCAAGTAGCGTTTTTTGCAAATCTTCTTCAATTTTTTTACAGCGCTCGAGTTCCGCTTTCTTTTCGTCAAGCGTGGATTGCAACTTTTCGTTTTCTTCGATTATTCGCGCGAACTCGTCGGCTACGCGTTTTAGGAAAATTTCCACTTCGGCTCTGTCGTAACCACCTAAAGTTTTTCCGAATTTCTGTTCCTCTATGTTTCTCGGAGTTAAACTCATTTTTCGTTCCATTTTTTGGAATAATCGCGCTCGCCGAAAATAGCCGTTCCGATTCTAACAATCGTCGCGCCTTCTTCAATTGCGATTTCGTAATCGTTCGTCATTCCCATTGAAAGATGTTGCAGCGAAAATCCTTTCGCTTCGAGATTTTCTTTCGCCTTCCGCAAAGCGACAAACGAATTGCGGATTAATTTTCCGTCGCTCGTAAAAGGCGCCATTGTCATAAGTCCTTGCAAATCCAACGCCGGCGCGTCTTTGACAAATTCCGCAATTTTCAGCAATTCTTCTTCGTTGCGAATACCGAATTTCGATTCTTCGCCGGATGTGTTGAGTTCCAACAAAATTTTTTGCTTAACGCCGAGTTTTTCCGCGCGGTCGTTAATTTCTTCCGCAAGTTTTACGGAATCAACGGAATGAATAAATTCGGCTTTCCCGACGACATACTTTACTTTGTTTGTTTGCAAATGCCCGATGAAATGCCACGTAACTTTATCGTCGAGAATTTCGTATTTATCGCGGAATTCCTGCGCTTTGTTTTCGCCGAAATCCGTAACGCCGAGCGAAATCGCTTCCTCAATTACGCGAATCGGCTCGGTTTTGGAAACGGCAACAAGCGTAATTTCATCCGGTTTTCTGCCGGATTTTTCCGCCGCCTGCGCAATTTTTTCGTGTACGATATGTAAATTTTCTTTAATCATCTCAAAAAATAAAGATAAAAAAGGTATTGTTTTACATATTAAAAAGCAATGCGAAATTTCAGTAAAATTTTTCGAGAAACGGCGCTTTTTTATCCTTAATAAATCCAAAATATTAAATAAAAAACCGCAAACGATTTCGCTTGCGGTTTCTCCACTCCTCTGAATTTAAGGAAGTTATTTCTTCCTTAAAATTTTTTCTATTTCGTCCCACATCTCGTCGGACAACATTTCGAGTAAATTGAATTGTCCTGCGCCTTGCAGCCATTCGCCGCCGTCGATTGTGATTACTTCGCCGTTGATGTAAGCGGAATAATCGGAAATCAAATACGCGGCGAGATTTGCCAATTCCTGATGCTCGCCGACGCGTCGCAGCGGGACTTTTTTCGTGAAATCGAATTTCTTTGCCAAATCTCCGGGCAGTAATCTTTCCCACGCGCCTTTAGTCGGGAAAGGTCCCGGCGCAATTGCGTTTGAGCGAATTCCGTATTTTGCCCATTCAACCGCAAGCGAACGCGTAAGCGCCAAAACACCGGCTTTGGAAACAGCAGAAGGCACAACATAGCCCGAGCCAGTCCAAGCGTAAGTTGTTACAATGTTCAGAAAAACGCCCGGTTGCTTTTTTGCAATCCAATCTTTGCCAAACGCAAGTGTGCAATTGTATGTTCCGCGCAAAACGATATTTACGATTACGTCAAACGCTTTGTGCGAAAGGCGTTCGGTCGGACTGATAAAATTCCCCGCCGCGTTATTCACAAGCGCGT
>WGAL01000237.1 GCA_015494845.1 Melioribacteraceae bacterium | reverse complement strand
AATTAATTCCGTTAAGATTTGCCTCCTCGCGCTTTCGCGATACAAGTAATTCTTTGCCCGGGTCGGTTAAAACAAATTTTTCATCGCTGAAACTCGTTACATTCTTAAATGTTAGTTTGTCTGCAAAACTCCAAACCAAGTTCCCGACGCTCAAAAAACTTTTCGTCCGGTTTCTTGCAAGTGAAGACGCGGTATTGTTTGTAACGACAAATCCCGGCAAACCGCTTTCCAAATCGGAATAATGCGCGTAAAGTTTTGCGAAAATGTTTTTTGCAAGATAAATTAACGAGCCGCCCCAAAACGTTTTGGAATAATCGGCATTGGCTCTCCGCAAAGTTTGGTTTTCGAACTTAAACGGAAATTCATTCGGTGAAAATGAGCGTTCAAGATTTACGGATGCGGAGAGCTTGCCGAAATTGTAATCACTTTTTAAGGCAAAACTTTTGGAATTGAGATTTGAAAAATCGGCGGACAAAGTTAAATTGTTTGGCTTTCCCGCCGTGCCGGAAATCAAATTTATTGCGCCGCCGGAAGACACATAGCCGCCAAAACCGCTTTCAGAAAAATCAATTTTGTCAATCGCATTAATTCCAACAGTCGCAAAATCGAACGCGCCGCTACGAATATCGTTTACGCGCGCCTCGTTAAAAAGCACAAGCGTGTTTTCGCTCGACATTCCACGAAACGAAACGGTTTTTAGTCCAGCGTAGCCGCCGTAATCTTTTACAAAAAGAGGCGTTTTCGCTTGAAGTATTTGAGAAGTCTGATTGAACTTTGCGCGCTCTTTTACATCAATATTTATCGGTATTTGATTTAACTGCCTTTCGTCTTCCACCTTTACAGTAGCGGTTTTGTAAGTTTTCGGCGATAGAATTATTTTCAGCGTTTTTTGTAATTCCGCTACCGTAATTTTTTTCGAACTAAAACCAACGTGCGAAACGGTGAGCGTATCTTTCAAATCAAAAACGGATAAATCAAATTCGCCGTTTAAATTTGTCAGAACCGAAATTCGTCCGTTTTTTACAAGCGCGTCGGCAAGCGGTTTTTCTTTATCCGAAAGAACAACGGCGACCTTGCTTTGCGCAAAAAGCGAAAATGAAAATTCAATTAAAAACAATATGACCGCAATCTTTTTCACTTATCTGATAATCAAAAATTTTTGTCTTTGTATTTGTCTCCGGTTCTCGGCGTAAATGAAATAAACGCCCGTGGAAAAATTTTGTATTGGAATTTTTACCAAACTTTGCGTGGACGCGCTAATTTGTTTGCTGAAAATCCGGCGTCCAAGAATATCGTAAACGCGTAAATTCACTTTTCCGTTTGCGCCGTTAACTTTGAACGAAATAGAATTCGTGGAAGATTTGCTTGCCGGACTCGGATAAGGAACGGAAAGCGTAAAGGACGAATTTTGAATTTGCGCCTCGTTCCGCACGGATGTAATTACGGAATGAACCGCAACAACGGCGTCTAAATCAAATCCGTTTGCCGTCGGATCGTAGTAAGGATGCGAAGTGTCTTGCAAAATAATTTCAGTAACATCGGTTAGTTTTACGAAATACGCCGTATCCAAACCAACTACGCTCAAATCGAAACTGTCGCCTCCGGAAGAATCGGGATTTGCCGGATCGGCGCTTCCGTTTGTCGGCGTTTTACCGGCAAGCCCTTCAAGCGTAAGCGAATCAAAAGGAAATTCGTAAAAAGTAATTCCGTCTTTACTTACCGCCACTTTCGCCGGCTCCGCGAATATTTCTCCGGCTCTTGTTCCGTAGAGTATTTCAAACGCATTTTCAAATACGGTAAAATCAACGCCATCGCCGTTTACAATTGCGTTATCTGTAAAAGCCAAAACGATTTCCCCGCCTAATCCGAGCGAGCAAATTTCATCCGGCGAAGTTTCGGGAATTGTCCAAGTTGCGTTTTCACTCGGCGCGCCTAAAACATTATCGGGAAAATACGGCGGTTCTTGGTTCGTCCAACTTCCTATTCCTTTTTCAAAATAAATTACCGAATCGGCGTAAGGGTCGCCTTGCGCAGTAATTGTTACGGTAATTAAT
>WGAL01000236.1 GCA_015494845.1 Melioribacteraceae bacterium | reverse complement strand
TAGGAACGACGGTTTGGGTTTTCGGTTTCAAGAATAATTTCGTTAATGCCGTTAACAAAGAACTTACAAAATACAATTCGAAAATCGAACCGGATTCGGTTGTAATCGGAAAGAAAAAATTTGACGTCGCTAATAAATCTTTTGTGGTTGCCGTAAGAAATCCAAACGATGAAAACTCGGTTGTGGTTTGGCTTGGCTTGGAAAATCCGCGCGCTACCGACGGTTTAATAAGAAAATTGCCGCATTACGGTAAATACAGTTTTCTTGCATTCGAAGGCGACGAGCCGACGAACATCCACAAAGGCGCGTGGGAAAGCGTAAATTCGCCGCTCGCTTTCAAATTTTCCGGTAAGAAAACAAACGCGGTTTTGCCGAAAGAGAAAGCGCTCGCTTACTTGAAACCTGTTTTCTCAGCCGAGAGAATGTTCCGGCATATTAAGTTTTTGGCTTCAGCAAAATTGAAAGGGCGCGGACTCGGCACGCCGGAACTTGAGCAAGCGACAAAATACATCGAGCAAAAATTTTCCGAATACGGATTGCTACCCGGCGCTAGAAACGGAAGTTATTTGCAGACATGGGAAGAGACAATCGACGGAAAGAAATTCAAAATTACGAACGTTATCGGATTTATTCCCGGAACAGCCGATTCGCTCAAAGACGCGCCTCTAATTGTTTCCGCGCATTACGACCATCTCGGTTTGGGTTGGCCCGACGTTTACAAAGGGAACGAAGGAAAAATTCATTACGGCGCGGACGATAACGCATCGGGAGTTTCCGTTATTCTCGAGCTAGCGAAAATTCTCGGCAAAAATTACAAGCCGTTGCGTCCGGTTTATTTCGTTGCGTTTTCCGGCGAGGAAGCCGGTTTGCGCGGTTCACGGTATTTTGTTAATCATTTACCAAAACCGGTTAAACTCAATAAAATCATTGCCGATTTGAATTTTGACACTGTGGGAAGATTGAACGGCAAAAAAATTATGATTTTGAATTCCAACACCGCGCGCGAATGGAAATTTATTTTTATGGGAACCGATTACGTAACCGGAATAAAAACCGATTTAATCAAACAGCAATTGGACGCAAGCGACCAAGTAGCGTTTATTGAAAAAGGAATTCCCGCGGTTCAATTTTTCAGCGGACCGAACAAAGATTACCATAAACCGACCGACACGCCGGATAAAATCGACAAAGCCGGTTTGGTTAAGATTGCGACGGTAGGGAAGGAGGTTCTGGATTATTTGGCAAATCGTCCCGAACCTTTGCACGGAAGAAAAAATTCCCGTGAAAGCGAAAGTAAACGCAAATTTCCAAAACCCGGAAAAATCCGCAGAGTTAAAACCGGCGTGGTTCCCGATTTTACTTTTAACGGAAAAGGCATAAAGGTTGCCGATATGCTGGATAATTCGCCCGCGCAAAAAGCAGGAATAAAAGTCGGCGATATTATCGTGAAAGTAAACGGAAAAGAAATCGAAAACTTGCGCGATTATTCAAACATACTGAAAACCTTTTCGCCTGGCGATACCGCAAAATTTACGGTAAACAGAAAAGGAAAATTGCTTGAACTGAAAATTAAATTGGAAGAGAAGTAATTTTAGTTTTTTTGTAAAATATTTTGCTTAGTGATGCGAGCAAAGTGTTAGCATTCGAATTTTAGTTGGGGACGCATTCGCCACGGCGAATTTGCGTCCCTAATTTTTTAAAACGAATATTTCGGAAGAGAAATTCCCAACATAATTAACGAAATTCCATCTGTAAGAAAACTTATTCCTACCAATAAACCAATCAACCAAATCGATGTGATTGGCCAACCGATTAAGAAAAACAAAGCAAGCGCGATGGAAATAAATCCGTTAAGAACCAGCCAAAACCAGCCTGTAATCGGCTTGAATTCAAATCCTAAAAATATTTGCGCAAAACCGCTCATAAAGAAATAAAACATCAGCGTAAAGCCGATTGCGGCAACGCCGGTAAGCGGATTACGTAAAATTAAAATGCCGACAATCAAATAAATTACCGGTCTGAGCCACGCAAGCCAACTTTTGTTGTAGCTTTGTTTTACGTGGAAAGCGGAAATTACCGAACCGAAAATAAACAATAAACCGAGCATTACCGAAAGCGTAAAAGAAGTTACTTGCGGAACAATAATTGAAAAAATTCCCGCGATTACCAATAGAGTTCCGATAATAATCGACCTTGTTTTGAATTTTTTTCTCAGTTCGGAAGTGTCGAAATAAGTTATCATATAATTTCTCCTATATTTATTATTAATTAAATTTTCAGAACCGAATTGTACGAGCCGACATAAGTTTGTACTTCTCCGTCCGCTTCTTCTTCGTTAAACCAATGCACGCCGTCCGCCAAATATCTGAATTGATATTTTCGACCGGCAGGCAATTCAAGAGTTACCGAGTAATCGCCGTTTTTTTCCGTTTCAACAAAATGATGCGCGTCCGGATTCCATTCGTTGAAATCTCCGACCAAACTAATAGTGTTGAAATTTTCAGCAACTTCTTTCGGTATAATAAAAGTTACCTTGCAAATTTCCCCGTTTTTCGAATATTCTTTTTTCAAAGCCATTTCAGCCTCCTTTTTTATGTTCAAATG
>WGAL01000235.1 GCA_015494845.1 Melioribacteraceae bacterium | reverse complement strand
TTTTCAATGGCGATTTTGCTTTGCTGTAAAATATAATAAACCCACAAGCTTACAAGCAGATTTTTATTTTTGTTTTCCGCAATGTTTCTCCATTTGTCGTGAAAGATTTTTTTGTTTCTTTCAAGAATTTCTTGCGGCGTTTCTTCTTTGTCGTAAAATCTGATTTTTCTCATCGAACGAATGCTACCGCTCCATTCGTGGTCGTAGGCGGTTGTTGGAATAATGTAACTTTTCAGGTTCGCCTTTTTAATTCTTAATCCCAAATCCCACTCCTCAAAATAAGCCGGAGTGTAAGCGTCTTCAAAAATCAGCGTTCCGTCCTGAAAATATTCGGTTTTAACGCCGAACAAAAAGCCCGAAACGGCGTCAACTTCAAGCGGCATGGGAAAAGTTCCTTTATCGAAATATTGAATGTCAGCGGCTTTTTCAAAATGGAAAAACGAACCTTGCGGACCGACGCTCGCCGCCTGCGGTAGTGAAATTAGCGCGTTTTCCAGCGCGGCGATTGTTTCTTTTCTGACGTGAACGTCGGAATTAATAATAAACGTTATCGGCGTCCTTGAAATGTGCAAGCCGATATTCCACGCGCGCGAAACGCCCACGTTCATTTTCATTATTGCGTATTGGTCGATGCGCAGATCGTTTTTTATTTCGTTTGCGACTTCTTCCGAATTGAAAATTACGATTACCTCGCCTTCGATTTTTTCCAAATCGTCGAGCAACGTTTTAATATTGTAACGGCTCGCCGGCGAATAATCGATTACCGGAATTACAAAACTTCTTTTCAGTTTGTTGATTTGCTTTGACGAAACGGAAACGTTTTTCAGCGATTTTTCGCGCAGTTCCGCCGCGGTGGAAGTTGTCGTTTTTTTACCGGAAATCACTTCAAGCATTTCGTCGGCGCGGTCTTCGTATTTGTGCGCGTTTAGAACAAGTTCGTGTCCGCGTTTTGCGATTGCTTCGCGCAATTCGTCGTTCTTTAAATAAAATTCCGCCACGTTTTCGATTAAATTGTCTTCGTAAACCGCCAAATCTTCATGATTTACAAAAAGTTCGTCTTGCCCGCTGTTTTTGGGAAAGTCAGTCAAAAGGAAACTTCCGATGGAAAGCGTTTCAAATACGCGCATATTCAAATCGTTGCGAACCGCGTTGTTAAAGACAATTTTCGATTCGCCGAGAATTTGCGCCATTTCTGTCCAAAAAGCACGTTCGTAATGGAACGGAAATTTTTCGGAAAGTTTTTTTATTAATGTTTCTCTCCTCGGATTTGCGAACAACGAACCGACAAAACCGATTTCATATTTCTTTTTGTCCGAGAATTTTTTATGAATTTCAGGGTCTGCGCCGAGCGGAAGCCAAAAAACTTTTTCTACTCCCGCTTCTTTAAATCTTGGTAAATATTCACGTTGAGCAATAAAAACATAATCGAAGTTTTTCGCTTGCTCAATGTGCATTGGCAGATGAATATGCGAATCGATAAAATAAGCCGCAGTTGGAATGGGAAGACGAGTAATGCTTTTCGGTAAAAATCCGGCAACGGATTCTATCCAAATAAAATATTCCGGATGGTATTCTTCCGGCATGGAATTAAATAATTTAAGAATATCAACATTGTTATTAAACTCGGTTGGAATATCTTGCGGGAGAATGGGTAATTTCATTCTTTCCAGATTCCATTCCTTAATTAGTTCCTGCGGTAATTGTGGTCCAACGGTTTTAACGTCGTGTTTTTTTCGAAAAGCGCGTTCAAAATAGACGGCTGTTGTAACCGGATAAGAAACGAAACAAAGCCAAATTTTGCTCATAATTAACCAATTTCTTTCTAAATACATATATCAAGCAATAAAAATACCAAAAATTTTCAAATAAAATTAACCAAGCACTAATTGTGACGGCGAGAAAATGGTTATTATTGCGCAGTTGTCCGAAGTTCTGCGAGAATCATAAGAAAACATTTAAATCTGCGTCCAATCAACCAAGTCTTTGCTATGAACGCGCAAATAGTTTATTGGCTCAATAATTGTTGATTTTATTTGCTAAACCAAAAGGACGAAAGGATTGGAAAAAGCAAAAAAATATTTTTCGGAAGGAAATTTTAAAGAAGCGTTACGACGTCTTTTGGAAATTAAAAACGGCAACGTACAAAATCCGGAATATTTCAGATTGCTCGGTTTAACTTTCGGCGAATTAAATTCCTACGACGAAGCAAAAAAAAATCTGAGGAAAGCGGTCGAAATTAATCCGAACGACGCGGAAAGTTTTATCGATTTGGGAATAGTGAATTACAAATCCGGCGATTTGAACTCCGCGCGTAAAAATTTCGAGGAAGCGTTAAGTCGCGAGCCGCAAAATATTGAGGCGCTTATTAATTTGGCAATGCTCGAACGAAACGAGGGAAATTACGAAGCGGCAATCGAAAGATTTCTTGAAGCGGAAAAACTTTCGCGCGACAATTTTTTAATAAAGTATAATTTGGCTTATTGCTATTCGAAAATCGGCTACAATGAAAAAGCCAAAAAGAAAATAAACGAGGCGTTAAAAATTAAAACCGACGCGCAAGCGTTTTCTTTGCTCGGTTCGGTTCTGAGGGATGAAAAAGATTTTGAACAAGCAAAAGAAGTTTACGAAAAAGCGATTGAATTAAACGCTTCCAATTATAAAATTTACACAAATTACGGAATTGTTTTGCACTATTTGGGGGAATTTGAAAAGGCAAAAAAATCTTTTCTGAAAGCGCTTGAACTTAATCCGGATTACTACGACACAAAATTAAATCTTGCCGCAACGCTTTACCAATTGCAAGATTACGCAACCGCCGAAAAAATATACGAAGATTTGATAATTGAAAATCCCAACGACAAAATTTTACGATTGAACTACTCGGTTTTACTTTTAAAAACAGGCAATTTCAAACGCGGATTGGAGGAATACGAAAATCGTTTATCAGACGAGCAACTTTCGGTTTTGCCCTCCGTTCCCTTTTGGAACGGCGAAAATCTTGCCGGAAAAACTCTTCTGGTTCTTGACGAGCAAGGCGCTGGAGACGCCATTCAGTTTGTGCGATACTTGAAATTACTGAAAAACAAAGCGGCGCGCATAATTTTACAAACGAAAAAGGAACTCGCGTCGCTTTTCATGAAAAACAATCTCGCCGATGAAATTATTACTTCGCTTTCAGATTTTGGCGAAGCGGATTATAAAATCTATTTGCTTTCGCTTCCGAAAATTTTAGGAAAATTCCCGTATAACGCCGGCAAGTATCTTTTAACAACGCAAAAAATTACATTGCCGTACGACGATTTGTGGAAAATGAAAATAGGAATTGTTTGGCGCGGAAACGCCGAAAATATTTACGACAAACTGCGTTCGATAGAATTAAACGATTTCGTCCGCGCGCTTGACATTCCCAACGCGATTTTTTACTCGTTCCAAATAGACGCAACGGCTGACGAAAAGGCGGTTCTTAAAGAAAAAAATATTATTGATTTGAGCGACAAAATCGGCTCATTTGAGGATACCGCAAATTTATTGAACGAAATCGATTTGCTGATTTTAGTCGATACCGCAATCGCGCACCTTGCCGGTGCAATGGGGAAAAAGACGTTTTTGATTATCGGCGAACAAGATTGGCGCTGGGGAATAAATTCCGAAAATACGGAATGGTATGACTCGTTAAAACTTTTCAGAAAAAAGCCGGAGGAAAATTTTAATCGCGTTCTCATAACGGTAAAAACGGAGGCAGAAAGTTTTTCGAAAAAAATATTGAACGGAAAAACGTTGCTTTTGAAACTTAACGCCATTGAAGAACTCAACGCAGGAAACGTTCAAAAATCGGAAGAACTTTTACAACTTTATAATGAAAAAACCAATGATTTTGAGGGTTATTATTGGTTGGGTTACATTTATTCTAAAAGAAAAAAATACAACGAGGCGAAACGGTTTTATCTTGAAGCGAATAAAAGAAATCCGCAACACGAACCGACTTTAAGCGGTTTGGGAAACATTGCGCTTTTGGAAAATAATTTTGACGATGCGGCAAAATATTATTCCGCGGCTCTTAAATTGAAAAGAGACGTCGAGACGTTGAATAACTTCGGTTATGCGCTCTACAAACTGAAAAAACACAAGAAAGCCGCCGAAATTTTCGAAGAAGCAATCGCAATAAAAAAAGACCCAGGCTTTTTCGTAAACGCGGCAAATAATTATTTCGAAATGCAAGAATTCGACAAAGCGCTTGAATATTACAATTTCGCTATTCAAAAAGGCGATTTGCAAGGTGCGCACGTCGGGAAAGGTTTTCTTTTGCTTGCGCTCGGAAAATTTCGCGAAGGTTTCCGCGAATTTGTTTGGAGTCTGGACAGCGTTAAAGTCCCGCAAACGCTCGGTAAATACTGGGAAGGAGAAGATTTAAGAGAGAAAACGATTGTCGTTTATACGGAACAGGGGCTCGGCGACGCAATTAATTTTTTCAGATTTCTCGTTCCATTAAAAGAAAGAGGCGCAACGGTAAAAGTTGTTTGCGCAAAACCGCTTGAGAAATTATTTAAAACATCTCCCTACGTTGACGAGGTAAAATCGGGGTGGTTCGACGAAGCGGATTATCATATTTCCATAATGGATTTACCGCGCGCGCTCGGCGTGGAAAAAGAAGATGATTTCGCTTTCCCGCAAGATTTATTTACGCTTGATGAAAAAATAATTAATCGCAAGAAAGAAAAATTAGATAATAAAAAACTTAATGTCGGTTTGGTTTGGCGGACTTACTCAAAAGCGGAAACGGCAAAAGAGCGTTCTATTAGCGAAAATGAAATTAAAAAACTGCTGAATTTAGACGTAAATTTTTACGCGATGCAAATCGATATGCCTCCTGAAATCAAAAATTCGTTGGAGAAAGAATTTCCGAATTTGACATTCATTAACGAAAATTTTTACGAGCTTGCGCACACAATTAAAGCTTTCGATTTAATCATTACAATCGATACATCCGTTTTACACCTTGCAGGAAGTCTCGGCGCAAAGACGTTTGCTCTGATAAAAAAATTTCCTGACTGGCGTTGGAAATTCGAAGGCGAGAAGAATTACGTTTATCCGTCGATTAAAATTTTCAGACAACGCAGATATTATACTTGGCACGAACCGATTGACGAGATTATCGGGGAATTGAAAAATATTATGAACCACAAAAACAATTATGCTTTTGATTATCATAGAAGTAAAAGTGAAATATTGGATTTATCCGAGAAATTTATTTCAAAAGGGAAATTGAATGTCGCTCTGGAAATACTCGAAGAGGGAATTTATTTTTATCCTGAAAACGAAGAAATTCTTTTCAAAGCCGGTTACATAAGCCAAATGCTCGGCGATTTGGAAAAAGCCGTTTTTTATTACGGACGCTTGTTGGCGAAAAATCAGGCTCATATTAACGCACTGAACAACATCGGCGTGGCTTTGAAAGACCTCAGGAAATTCAACGAAGCGATAAAATTTCTGAATTTATTAATTGTGACATATCCTGATTTCGCTTCGGCTTATAACAATTTGGGATTGGTTTACGAGGAACTCGGCGAGTTTCGAACCGCGGTTCAATATTACGAAAAAGCACTAAAAATAAATCCGAACTTCCGCGACGCGCTTTTGAACAAGGGTAACAGTTTGATGTTTCTTTATGAATTTGACGATGCGATTAATTCCGTAGATAAAATTTTGCTTAACAATCCGAATGACATCGGCGCAAATTATAACAAAGGGATAATCTATTTATTTAAGGGCGATTATGAAAACGGCTTCCCTTATTACGAATGGCGCAGAAAACGTCCGGAATATATGCGACGGAGTTTTTCTAAACCTGAATTGAACGGTTACAATATTTCCGGCAAACGAATATTAGTTTACGACGAACAAGGTTACGGAGATTCGATTCAGTTTTGCCGGTTCGTGAAAAAATTAAAAGAATTGGGAGCATACGTAATTTTGCAAACGCATGCCGGTTTGCAGTCTTTACTTTCGCGTTGCGAAGGAGTTGATAATGCAATTGTCCGCGACACTTTGGGAGACCCAAAAGGCGTTGAATACGACTACCACATTCCGCTTTTAAGTTTACCGAGATTTTTTGGCATAAAAAATGTTAATGATATTACGAATGATTCAGCGTATATAAAAACAAATATGAATTTGAAAAAAAAATATCGCAAGGAAATATTTAACGGCGCAAAAACGAAAGTCGGATTAGTTTGGGAAGGAAAAAAACCGAAAGGAAACGAGCACAGAAGCGCCTCTCTTGAAGTTTATGCTGAATTTATTCGTAAATACGATTTTGATTTTTATTCCTTGCAACAAAAAAATGTAGCACAAAAAAACAAGCAATTGATGAATGAACTCGGCGTTGTTGATTTATCCGACCATTTGCACAATTTTGACCAAACCGCCGCTATTATCGACAATTTGGATTTTGTCATTACCATCGATACTTCCATTGCGCATCTAAGTGGAGCGTTAAACAAAAAAACGTTTGTATTGCTTTCGCGCAAAGCGGATTGGCGTTGGACAACTGAAGAACGAACGCCGTGGTATTCTTCACATTTTTTGTTGCGACAAAAAAAACTTGGTGACTGGTCTCATGTAATTGAAAATTTAATAGACAAAATAAATTCGTTTGAAACGGATTTCAAATTGATTAACTAACAAACAAAAGGAGTTATTACAATGGGCTTTCGTATTAACACCAATATTGACGCGCTTAAAGCATATTACCAATTAGCTCGGGTAAACAAAGAAGCGACCCAAGCGCAATTGAGAATGTCGTCCGGTAAAAAGATTTTACACGTTGCCGACGACACGTCCGGTTTTAACGTCGGAACTTCGCTTAAAGGAAAAATTTCCGTTATGAAAGCAGCGCAAAATAACGTGGCTGCCGCTAAAGACATGATGGCTACCGCCGAAGGCGCGCTTATCGGAATAAACGACTTGTTGGTAAGCATCGAAGGTAAAATTTCCGATGCGACAAACCCGACAAACGACAGAACCGCCATTGCCAACGATATTAAAGCTTTGGCAAAAGAGATTCAAAACACGCTTATTTCCTCAAAATACAACGACACAAAATTGTTAAACGGTTCGGTTGCAGGCGCAGGTTTTGTGTTTCAAGTCGGAGAAGCAGGAGATACGATTAAAATTGATTTTGCAACGTCTTTGGCAAGCACCGGTGGTGGCGGCTACGCCGACGGAATTTCAGCCTCGCTTTCCAGCTTTGTAAATGTATCGGCAAGCACGCTCGAATGCACTACCGGAGCTTCATCCATTCAAGGATTGCAAACTGCGCTTGCAAGTTTAAAAGCTGCAGTAGTTGAAGCATTGGGAGATATCGGTAACTATACTCAAAGACTCAATGTTCGTGAAGAAACATTAAACGTTGCTATCACTAACGCTACTTCAAGCGTAAGTCGTTTGTTCGACGCCGATATGGCTATGGAACAATTAAAAGCAACGCGCGCGCAAATTCTCGGTCAAGCGGCAACAGCTATGCTTTCTCAATTGAATATGGCACCTCAACAAGTCTTGCAACTCTTTCAATAATAGGTAAGGAGGAATAAATGGAAGCATTAAGAGATAAAACCGTGCAAGACAAAAAGAAAAAAGCGAACGCTTATTTCGTGAAAGAAATTATGGACGCGTTGCCGCACGAATTGCTCTTTAAAGTCTATGATTTCGCAATTACGCATTGCCAACGTCACAACGTTGAGAAAACAAATAGAGCAATTTCGGAATTAATAAACGCTCTGAATTTCGAAGACAACGAAACTCGCGAACTTTCGACTTCCTTGTTGCAATTATATCAATTTGCACAAGAACAAGTTAGACGAGGAAATTTCGATATTGCGCTTAAAGTTCTTACCGGATTGAGAGAAACTTGGGCGGAATTGTTTGAGAATCTTTTCAGTTCAGTTCCGACGGCAAAAGCAAATTGATTATGAAATTCTGAAAATACTTACTTGTTAAAAGAGCCTGCATTTTGCAGGTTCTTTTATTTTAAAAATATTTAAAAATAAAAAGGGCGAAAATTTCGCCCGTAAAATTATTCGGAAAGCAATTGCGATTTATTTCTTTTCCCAACGCCAATTGTCGTAATA
>WGAL01000234.1 GCA_015494845.1 Melioribacteraceae bacterium | reverse complement strand
TCCGGATGTTCTAAGAAAACTGAAATTAATAGTTTTCGATTTGGATGGAACGTTACTTAACAACGACGGAGTAATTCCTGAAATAACCAAAAATTTAATCAAAGAATTAAAAAAGAAAGATGTTCATTTTACTTTTGCCAGCGGAAGATTGCACAGCGCGCTTACAAGATACGCCGAAGAATTAAATTTGGTAACGCCGCTAATTTCGCTTGACGGTTCGTTAATTAAGAGCCATTCCACTAACGAAATAATTTTCGAATCGTATATTCCGGCTCGATATGTTAAAAAAGGAATCAGGTTGGCAAACGGAACATTGACGAAGTTTGCGTTGTGCCACGCCGATGCGATTTATTACACGGAAGAAAATTCCATCATTCCCGAAATGCTTGAAAAATACGGGGCTGTTTACCACGAAGTAAGCTCGCTCTATGAATATCTTGACAAAACTCTCGAGCTTGTATTTGTCGGGGACATTAGAGAAAATATTAAATTAATCAGACAAAAATTTTCTTTTCCTTATAGTTTCGGTTTGCGTCATTCCTATTATAAGTCGCATCTTTTCGGTGGTATTTATTACCTTGAAATAAGAAAAAGCGGCGCTTCGAAAGGAGATGCCGTAAAAAAACTGGCAAAAAGAATGAAATTAAAAATGGACGAAGTCGCCGTAATGGGCGATTGGTATAACGACCGTTCGCTTTTTGAAACCGACGCGCTGAAAATCGCGATGGCTAACGCCGTGCCGGAAATAATACGTCTTGCCGATTGTGTTACGAAAAAAGACAACCACGACGGCGGCGTTTCGGAATTTCTTGAAATGGTGCTTGAAGCAAAAAATAAATAATTATGGGCACAAGCCGAAAAGTCAAAATATTGATTTTTTTAGTTACAGCCGCATTGTTGGTGCTGATGTTTCCTCGCGGCGAATCGCTCGATTCCGAGGTTGCAGTCGGCACAATTTGGACAAAACCCGATTTAATTGCGACAACGAGTTTCGAAATTCTTAAAGACCCGAAAGTTTACGAAGCCGAAAAGAGAAGAGCGGCGCAAAAAGTTTATCCGATTTTTATTCAGCGTGATGAAAGTAAGTGTTTGAAAGACTTAAATTATTTTCTCGATTCGTTACAAACTATTTTTAAAGCTCTTCCTGATTCGGATTACTCAAAAATTATTTTGCCGTTATCCCAAAGTTCAATGCAATATGTCGGAAATTTGTTGAAGCGCTCGAATCTTTTTTCTTCCGACAAAAGAAATTTTAAGCAATTCGGTTCTGAGATAAAATCCGCGCTTAACTCCGTTTGTAAAAAAGGCGTGTTGAATTTGAGTTACAAGCAAATCGGACGCGATACGATTTCCGTTAAGAAAGATAAATATTTAACCGACATTCAGACCAAAACTTTTTACGATATTCAGACTGCGCGAGAAAAACTAAAAACTTTATTAATAAAGGAATTCGATAACGATTCGTCCGCGGTTAGCGCCGCTTATGAAATCGCCTCGAAATTTGTTTATCCGACGTTGCGCTACAGCGAAACATTAACCGCGCGCGCGAGACAAGCCGCTATGGATAAAGTCCCGCGTAATTTGGGAATTGTAAACGAGAACGAACGCATTGTTGCTAAGCACGATAGAATTACGCCTGAAATAAAACTCAAAATAGATTCTTACCGCATTGCAAAAGGCGAAGGCAAGAGCTTTGTTGAATCCGTTTTGGAATATCTTGGCAAAACGTTTCATGTTTTGATTATTCTTTCTCTGTTCGGGTTGTATCTGTTTTTATCGAGAAAAAAGATTTACAACGATAACAAATTTTTGCTTTTAATATCTTTGATAATTCTGATTACAAGTTTAACAGCATATTTGGTTCAATTTATTGACGTAAAAGCCCCGATTGATTTTCTTGTTCTTGTTCCTTTAAGTTCTTTATTGTTAACAATTATTTTTGATTCCCGCGTCGCGTTTTTCGGGACGGTTACCATCGCTTTGCTTATCGGCGGATTGAGAGGCAACGACTACATTATTACGCTTTCCCACATAGCGGCAGGCGGATTTGCGGTTTACATTTCAAAAAATATTACGACTCGCAATAATATTTTCAGAGCGTTCTTTTATATTCTCGGCGGTTACGTACTGGCAATACTTGCTTTCGGTTTTGAAAGATTTATGTCTTTCGAAGAAATATTGATTGAAATTTCGTTTGCGGCAACAAATGCGCTTATTAGTCCGATTCTTGCTTTCGGTTTGTTGTTTTTGATAGAGAAGTTTTTCAAGATTTCAACCGATTTAACGTTCCTTGAACTTTCCGATTTGAACAATCCGCTCTTGCGAGAATTATCTCAAAAAGCGCCTGGAACGTTCAATCATTCGCTTGTGCTCGGAACGATGGTCGAAGAAGCGGCTTCGCTAATCCGCGCAAACTCGCTTTTGGCTCGCGTAGGGGCTTACTATCACGATATCGGGAAAACATATTATCCTGAAGCATTTGTGGAGAACCAATTCGACGGCAAAAACATTCACGACAAACTCAAACCGGAACAAAGCGCGGAAATTATTATTAAACACGTGGAAAAGGGAATAGAGTTGGCCGAAGAGCACGGCTTGCCGCAAGAAATAATCGATTTTATCCCGATGCATCACGGAACGCTTTTGGTTAGTTATTTTTACGAAAAAGCGAAAAAACTTTACGGCGAAGAAAACGTGAACGAAGAAGATTTCCGTTACAAAGGCCCAAAACCGAACACGAAAGAAACCGGTTTGCTGATGCTTGCCGACGCTTGCGAATCCGCCGTAAGAGCAATGGAGGAAATAGAACCTTCGAAAGTGGAAAACCTTGTTTCGAATTTGATTGAATTCAGATTTCGCGACGGACAATTGGACGATACGCCGTTGAATTTCAAAGACATAAAAATAATTAAAGATACTTTTGTTAAAGTTCTTCTGAACCAACATCACCGACGCGTTCGCTATCCGCAGCAAGACGAAATGGAAAACGAAAACATCGCAGGCAAGCAATCAGATGAAACAATTCATTGACGAATATTTAACTCATTTGAAGTTCGAGAAAAATCTTTCCGACAATACAATTGCGGCTTACCGTCGCGATTTGAATAAATTTTCCTTTTTTGTTAAAGAACGCGATATTTCGGACGTGGACGAAATAAGCGCGCAAACCGTTTCCGAATATTTTAATAATTTAAGAAAATCCGAAACCGCAAGTTCTTCGGCGGCGAGAAACTTATCTTCCATAAAAGGATTTTTTAAATTTCTCGCGGCGAACAATTACGTTCACAAAGACCCGACGGAAAAACTTACTTCCATGCGGGTGGAAAGAAAATTGCCGGAAACTTTGAGTGTCGCCGAAGTCGAGAAAATTTTACAACAGCCGGATACTTCCGTAAAACTCGGCATTAGAGACCGCGCATTGCTTGAACTGCTTTATTCATCGGGTTTGCGCGTAAGCGAGTTAACCGGATTAAAAATTTCCGATATTTTTTTCGACGAAGAAGTTTTGAGAATTTTCGGGAAAGGTTCGAAGGAACGTATTGTTCCGTTTGGTTCGAGCGCGAAAAAACATTTGCTCGAGTATCTGAAAAATTCGCGTCCGCTTTTGGAGAAAAAAAGCAAGAGCGGAAACTTTGTCTTTCTTAATTCGCGCGGCGGAAAACTTTCACGGATGAGCGTTTGGCAAATTGTAAACAAATACGTTAAGCAAGCCGGAATTAAAAAAGACGTTCATCCGCACACGTTCCGGCATTCGTTTGCCACGCACTTGATAGAAGGCGGAGCGGATTTGCGCGCGGTTCAGGAAATGCTCGGACACGCGGATATTTCCACCACGCAAATTTACACGCATATTGACAGAAATTTTATCCGTCAAGAATATCTTGAACATCATCCGCTGGAAAAAATGAATAGAACGAAAAAAGAAAAACCTTGAAGGTACTCATTCCTTCAAGGTTGGACATTGTAGAAGTAATGGATGTCTTTGACCTTCAAGGAAGGAGCGCCTTGAAGGTAAAACGCTGGTTAAAAGTAAAAAATTAAGGTCTGAATGAAAACTTATTTTAGAGTACTTTCATACGTTAAAAAATACGTCGGTTACTTAATTTTATCGATTACGTTTACCGTTCTGTTTTCATTAATGAACGGCGCGTCGGTTTATCTTTCCATTCCGCTTTTGCAAACACTGTTTAACGAGAAGCGTCCGGCGCAAAAAACCGAAATGATAAATTCCGCTACAGAAAACTTACCGCAAATCGGTTCTTCATTGGCGCAAAAATATCACGAAATAAAACAAGCGTTTACGCATTATATTTTCAGCGGAACTAACGACCAAATTCTGCTCAAGATTGTCGGGTTAGTGTTATTAACTTTTTTGCTGAAAAATATTTTCAACTATTTGCAAGCGTATTATCTCGCGTATGT
>WGAL01000233.1 GCA_015494845.1 Melioribacteraceae bacterium | reverse complement strand
GTTTAACCAAGTTAATCGACGCTATTCTCGATTATTCCAAGTTGGAAGACGATAAAATGGAATTTCATCCGGAAAATTTAAATTTAATCGAACTCTTGGAAACAATAATAGACGGTTACAAATCTTTTGCAAAAAAGAAAAACGTAAAATTGATTTCCGAATTGCCGGAAGCGGAATTTATTATTAATGCGGACAAAAAATTATTGGATAAAGCGTTCTCGAATATTATTTCCAACGCGATTAAGTTTAACAAAAAAGGCGGCGAAGTTAAAATTTCAATTCACAATTTTTTGAAAGAAATTTCCGTTACAATCTCCGATACGGGAATCGGAATTCCGCAAAGCGAATTAAAAACCATTTTCGATAAATTCAAAAAAATCCGGAAAGCCGGAACTTACGTTCCCGGCGCGGGTTTGGGTCTTGTGATTGCAAAAAGAATAATCGACAAACACGGCGGTTCAATAAATATTTCAAGCGTTGAAAACAAAGGCACAACCGTAATAATCAGTTTACCAAAGGAAAGGAGAGAATAAGTGAAACACAAAATTTTTATTGTTGACTACGAACAATCTATTCTGAAATTACTTTCCCATTGGGTTAAAAACAAATGGGGATACGATATCAAAACTTTCGAGAACGCGACAAGCATGCTGGAAACGTTGGACGAAGACTCGCCGAGCTTGATTTTGCTCGACATTATGTTGCCCGATATAAACGGAATCGAGGTTCTGAAAACGGTAAAAAAAATTGACGAACAACTGCCGGTAATTATGCTTTCCGCGCAAGGCAATATTGACGTTGCGCTGGAATCTTTGCGAATCGGCGCGTTTGATTATTTTACAAAACCTGTCGATCACCAGCGACTCGAAAAATCGATACAAAACGCTTTAAAAAATTACGAGCTACAACGCCGCGTTGAAAATCTTCTTTCCAATTTACAGAAAGAATACAGCTTTGAAAATATTATTACCGCAGACGAAAAAATGCAGAAAGTTTTCGCGCTCGTCCACAGAGTTCTGAACAAAGACATAAACGTTTTATTGCAAGGCGAAAGCGGAACAGGAAAAGAATTGATTGCCAAGGCAATTCATTACAACAGCGCGAGAAAAGAAAAACCTTTTGTCGTCGTCAATTGCGCGTCAATTCCGCGCGAACTTTTGGAGAGCGAACTTTTCGGACACGAAAAAGGCGCGTTTACCGGCGCAATCAATCGTAAAACCGGCAAGTTCGAAGTCGCCGACGGCGGAACAATTTTCCTCGACGAAATCGGAGAACTCGAAATGTCGCTTCAAGCAAAGTTATTGCGCGTAATTCAGGAAAAAGAATTCGAGCGCGTCGGCGGAAACGAAGTAATTAAAGTCGATGTAAGAATAATTTCGGCGACTAATCGCAATCTTTACGAAATGGTTAAAAATAACGAGTTCCGCGAAGACCTTTATTACAGATTAAATTCTTTCCCGATTACGGTTCCGCCTTTGCGCGAACGTCGCGGAGATATTGTTCTGCTTGTTAATTATTTTATTAAGAAATTCAACGAAAAACTCGGAATGAACGTAACGGGCGTAACAAAAAGGGCTATGAAATATTTGTACGATTACGCTTGGCCCGGCAACGTTCGCGAACTCGAAAATACAATCGAGCGCGCGATGATACTTTCCGACGGAAATAAAATTAACGAGGAAACTTTGCCGGAGCATATCAAACGCGGAACTAAACAAGGCGAAATCGCAAACGCCACGCTTTTCGATTCGAGCAGTCCGATAATTCCGTTTGAAAAATTAAAAGAGCAAGCAATACGGCACGCGTTAAAAGTAACAAACGGCAACATTCAGGAAGCTTCCCAAAAACTTGAAATCGGCAGAGCCACGCTTTACAGATTAATAGAAAAATACAAAATTGAAGTTAAGAAAGAAAATTCAGCGGAATAAATTCCGCAAGAAAAATTTGAAACCCGGCAGAATCATTTTAATATTGTTTTTATTGTTTTTCCAATTGCGCGCGCAGTTTTCGCCTACTGCGGATTCGTTAATCAAAGCGGGCATAAAACAAATTTATTCAATACAATTCGATAAAGCGTATCAAACGTTCGATATTTTAAAAGAAAAATATCCGCAAAATCCGGCAGGCGATTTTTTTAATTCAATGGTGCTATGGTGGCAAATACTTTTGGATTTAAACGAAACGCGTTTCGACGATTTGTTTTATCAAAAACTCGAAAACGTTATCGAACAATGCGACGGAATTTTGGACGAAAATCCGAACGACTATTTCGGCTTGTTTTTTAAGGTTGGCGCGCTCGGTTTTCGCGGGCGGCTTTTAAGCGTACGACAAGAATGGCTTGACGCCGCTCTCGACGGGAAAGACGCTTTACCGATTGTTTACAGAATTTACGAACTTTATCCAAACGATAAAGATATTCAACTCGGTCTCGGATTGTATAATTATTATTCCGAAGTAATTCCGAAATTTTATCCTTTTATAGAACCGCTGATGTATCTGTTTCCGGAAGGAAATCGCGAACTTGGCTTGAAACAATTAACTTTCGTTGCCGATAGCGGACAATACGCAAAATACGAAACGCGTTATTTTCTTCTTCAAATTTATTTCGAATTTGAAAAAGACAACAGGAAAGCTCTTTATTATTGTAAGGAATTGCTTAACGACTTCCCCGATAATCCCAAATTCGAAAATTATTTGGGGAGAATTTATTACAGAACCCGGAAATTTATGAAAGCCGATTCGGTTTTTCGTTCCATTTATAATAAAATACAAGCTGAAAAACGCGGCTACAATACGCAGACGAACGAACGCAGCGATTATTATTATCTCGGCGCTTTGGCTTACAGAATGTTCAAAGATAAAGAAGCGATTGATTTTTTTGAAAGAAGTCTTAAAATATCGGAAAAACTTGAGGGCGACGATTATTCAGG
>WGAL01000232.1 GCA_015494845.1 Melioribacteraceae bacterium | reverse complement strand
GGCATATTGATTGCCACGCGTTCCTCAAATTGCCGGATTACCGCGTTCGAATTGTTTATGTTTCGTAAGAACCGCCTTCTGCCGAGCAAAGTTTTCGCGTAGCCGTGTTCCCGCGCAAAGTTAATCGAATCGTCCATAAATTGCTTTACGTGCGTAAATGTGCGGAAGTAAGTATCGATAATTTCCTTTGCGTGCTTTTGCGAAATTCCCAAACGGTTTTTCAATCCGAATACGCCGATGCCGTAGAGAATGCCGAAATTCACCTCTTTCGCTTTCCGTCTCATTTCAGGCGTAACTTCTTCCGGCGGAACTTGAAACACAAGCGCGGCGGTGCTTCTGTGAATATCTTCCCCTTTTTCGAACGCCTCTTTAAGCGCAGGGTCGCCGGAAATACTCGCCATTATTCGCAATTCAATCTGACTGTAATCCGCGCTTAAAATCAATCTGTCCTTATCGCCAGGAACAAACGCTTTGCGTATTTCCTTTCCGAGTTCGGTTCTAATTGGAATGTTTTGCAAATTCGGGTCGTTGCTCGAAAGCCGTCCGGTTGAAGCGACGGTTTGATTGTAAGTCGTGTGAACTCTGCCGGTTTTCGGATTAATTAATTTTGGAAGCGCGTCCGCGTAAGTCGATTTCAATTTTGAAATTTGTCTGTAATCCAAAAGCAAATCGATTATCTCGTGCTTGCCGCGTAGGGATTCGAGCGATTTTGCGTCGGTAGAATAGCCGGTTTTGGTTTTCTTGGTGTGCGGAAGTTTGAGTTTTTCGAACAATACTTCTTGCAATTGCTTTGTCGAATTTATGTTAAAAGTCGTTCCGGCGAGCGCGTAAATTTTTTCGGTTAGTTTTTCGAGCATAATTTCAAGACTTTTGCTGAACTCGCGCAAACTGTTCTCGTCGATTTTCACGCCGTCGCGTTCCATTTGCTCAAGCACAACCGCAAGCGGAAATTCAATATCGTAAGCGATTTTATGCAAGCCTTCTTTCTCGATTTCATCTTTCAGCGCGTTGAACAATCTGAAAGTAATATCCGCGTCTTCTGCGGCGTATTCGGAAAGTTTTTCCAAATCAACATCGAAAATTTTATCGGCGTTTTTCTTTTTCCCAATTAAATCTGAAAGCGGAATCGTATCGTAATTCAAATATTTTTTTGCGAGGTCGTCCATATTGTGCTTTTGGTCAGGGTCGAGGACGTAACTTGCGAGCATCGTATCGAAATAAAATCCGTTTGTCTCGATTCCGTTTGTCCGCAGAACCGCGATGTCAAACTTTCCGTTCTGGCAAACCTTTTTATTTTTTTCGTTTGCGAAAATTCCGCTGAAAATATCCTTAAACTCAGCCACGCTTAATCTGTCGGATAAATCCGGCGTAAATAAATCGCCGCCGCTTACATACGGATTTACCGGAACGAAATACGCCTCGCCTTCTTTAAGCGCAAACGAAACGCCTGCCAAATCCGCTGTAAAAATATTCAGACTGTTAGTTTCGGTGTCAAAAACAAAGAGTTCCGAACCGGAAAGTTTTTCTGCGAGTTCCCTTGCTTTTTCCCGCGTATTGACAAGCGTGTAATTTTTGTCAATTGATTTCTCAACCGGAACAAACTCTTTATTACTCGATTGCGCGGTTTCTTTTCCGTCATAAACTTTGAACAATTTTGTTTTGAGCGAACGGAATTCGAGTTCGTCGAAAATCTCCAGCAATTTCTTGAAATCCGGCTTTACGAACTTTGCGTGCTCAAAGTCAATATTTATGGGCATATCCGTAACTATTGTCGCAAGTTCTTTTGAAAGAAAAGCGTTTTCGCGGTTTGCTTCCAATTTTTTTCGCACGCTTTCTTTTTCGATTTTATCGAGGTTTGCGTAAATATTTTCAATCGTTCCGAACCGTTGAATTAAAGGCGTCGCGGTTTTAGGCCCGATTCCCGCAACGCCGGGAATATCGTCCGACGAATCGCCTACAAGCGCAAGATAATCAATCATATAAATCGGCTCGAAACCGTAATCTTCAAGCACGCGTTTTCTATCGATGATTTGCCATTCGTCGCTTTGCTTGCCGGGTCGCAAAATGTTTATGTTATCGGTAACCAATTGAATAAAATCTTTGTCCGGCGTTACCGCGTAAGAAAACAAACCTTTTTCTTCCGCGCGCTTTACCGCCGTTCCGATAATATCGTCGGCTTCGTAACCGGGCATAATTAAAAGCGGCAAATCAAGCGCTTCAACTATTTGCTTTATTCTCGCAATTTGCGGAACCATATCGTCGGGCATTTCCAAACGCGACGCTTTGTAGCCTTCGTATCGCTCGTGGCGAAAAGTTTTCTCTTTCGAATCGAAAGCGATAAGAAGATAATCGGGATTTGTGTCCGTCATTATTTTGAACAACTGCGTCATAAAGCCGTAAATTGCGGAAGTAGGTTCGCCGC
>WGAL01000231.1 GCA_015494845.1 Melioribacteraceae bacterium | reverse complement strand
TCGTCGTTTTGGGTAAGTCCATTACAGCCCGATAAAATTAATACGACAGATAAAAATAGAATAGTTTTTTCATTGTTACACCCTTATTGATTATAAAATTTTCGATATGATTTGAGTTTTTCCTTTTCAATATAATGTGGTAGTTCGTCCTCTGTTTATAAAATTAGGGATTTTTCTACTCTTGTTCAAACAAGGTGTGGATTTTCTTAACATTCGTCTTTGCGAGCCCATCCTAACTTGTCGGGAATAGTCGAAAATCGGGGTGTGGATAAACCACAAATTCCACAGAGAAAGCACAAAGAACACAAAAAATAAAATAACACACGTCCGCCACTGGCGGATTACGAGCGAAGCGAAGTAATCTATCAAATATTCAGCTCTGGCTTACTAAACCGACGGATTGCTTCGTCGTCCCGACGCGTCGGGACTCCTCGCAACCCGCCAGCGGCGAACGGGAATTAATTATTCTCTTTATTTCTTCTTAAAATGTTCGCCGTAAGCGGACTGCGTGAAAAAATTTTCGCCGGTTTCTTTCGCATGGATTAAAAGCAAGTCGGCGCGCACAAGATTAATCAGCGTTCGCGAGGCGCGGCGATAAGAAATATTCGCAACCGCGCTTAATTCCTTTGCCGTAATCGTTTCGTTTTTTTCGAGGAACTCAAAAACAATTTTTTCGTTTTTGCCGAGCGCGTAATTTCTTAACGTGGAATTTTCAGCGCGCAACTGCATAAGTTTTACCATTTCTTTTCCGGCGAGAACGCTTTTGTCGTTAATGCGCACGTAAACTTGCGAATTGTTTAAGTCCAACTTCGGCAAGTAGTCTTCCAATCTGTGCGGCTTGTTTTTCGATTCCTCTATTTCAACCGCGGCAATCAGTTTTCTTTTATGCTCGAAAAAACTCAGTTTGTAGTCAATCGGCGGATTGCAATATTTTTTCGCCGTTTCTTCTACGAGTTCCGATATTTCCTTCTCGCTGTAAACGCCGAGAATTTTCCTGTTGTCGCGAACGCCGAAAATCAAAACGCCGCCGTTAGTGTTGGCAAACGCAATCATTTCTTTGGCTATTTTTTCGTGTTCGGTAAACTGCTGTTTGAATTCAACGGTCAGCGATTCGCCGCCTTGAATAAGTTCAAGCAATTTTTCGAGCGAAAGCGCCATCTTAATTTCCGGAAATAATTATAAATTGATTTTCCCTTTTCGCCGTAAATCCCTCGTTGATAAGCAAAAGATTTATTTTTTCGAGCAAGTAATTCGTAAGCGCTGGAAACTTTTCCGCGTCGCCGTTAATTAATTCGTATTTAAACGCGCTTCTCTTTTCCCAACGCGGAGTGGGAAGATTTTTGTTTTCTTTTTTATTCAGAACCGGAAAAACTTGCGCTAACTTTTTATTTGCATTTCTAAAGTAAATTTCAATTTTGCTTAAAATATTTTCCGGTAATTTTTTTGCGCTTGAGTTTTTGGAAGCCGCCTCAAACAAATTACGGCTCAAAGTTACCGTTATTGTTCGGCTTCCGTAAACCGCCAAATAGCGATTCTGTTTTCGCGCAATAAAATCAATGGTTTGCGGATTTATCTCAATTGTCTCCGATTTGTTTTTATCGAAGAAATAAACTCGCGCTTTTACTTTCGTTTTCAGAACCGGTTTCTTTTCCAACGGCTTGTAATTTTTAAGAAAAATTATTTTTCCGTAATCTTGATTGCGAACGAGTTCTCCTTTTTCGTCCAATTCCAAATAAAAAAGTTCGCCGTTTATTTTAACCGCAAGCAAAGTTTGCAGCGGATTGGTTTTGTCAATTCCCGCGATTATCGCAGGTTCGAACGGAAACAATTTTTGAAGATATTCGTCGTCGCGTTGTTTGTATTTATTAAGCAAAACAAGCGCGCGCGGTTTTTCGATAAGTAAAATTTCGCCTTTCCTAAATTCTTGCTTTCCGAAAAAAACGGACGACAAAGCAATAAGAAAAAGCAAAACGTATTTCGAAAATTTTACACGGCTCATTTATTTTCGGCTTCGCGCCATTTTTCAATTGTGGAAAGTTGCGACGAAACGCCGTAAAGATTTATGCTTGCGCTATCGAACTGCGCGGAAAAATAAGCGAGCGAGGGAAGAGAGAACAACCATTTTCCGAGAGCGAGCTCGCGTTCGGTTTCGTCGATAAATCGCGCGTACGCTTGTTTGTCGCCTATTTCGTTTGTGGACATAAATCCGTAAACGTATTTCAAGAGTTTTTCCGCGCCTTTGTCGTTTTTCGCGTCGAGCGCAAAAAAGTTATTTTCGCCGTTCATCGATTCCGGCAAAACGTTTCCGTTCTTGTCGGTTTTTAAGTTAATCTTCCTAACCGACAAATCCGGTTCGCGCAAAAAAACCGTGTAAGCGTCGAACATAAAATTGCTTTTGTAACCAGGGAACGCAATTAAAAGCGCGTCGTAATTCAATTTTTTTATTTCATCGTTCGGAACGGCTTTTGCTTTGATTTTTCCTTGCGAAATTGCAGGCGAGTTCAGAATATCAATCAGTTCGTCGTACTCGGCTCTGAAACCGTAATTTACGCAAGCGGCAATTTTAATCGTATCAGGAAGCATTTGCAAATCAACTTTTTCCACGTCCTTTTGCGGCGTTACAATTTCTTCCTCAACGTAGTAACTCGAAGACGGAAAAACGCTGTAATTAAGAAGTTCGGAATAACGGTTCTTTTCGCCTTTCCAATTCAAAATTTCTTTCTGTTGCGGCGTTCCGACTTTGTAAAACTCATTCAGAATTTTCCGGTTGTTCAAAAGCGCGCGCAACGCTTTGCGCTGTTCGAGATTTAATCTTTTCGCATTGAACAAAATTGCGAAAAACGTAGTGCTTAAACTCGGCTTTGCAAAATATTCTTTTTTCTTTTCAAGAACCGGCGAAACGCTGCCGAACGGCGTTTCGAGAACAACGTTGATTGTTCCGTTCATTAGTTCGGTAGTGAACGTGCTGTTGTCCACAAACGGCTTCAAAATTATTTGCGGAATAACGGCGACGCCTTGCGGATTTTTAACGTAATTCGGAACGCCGTTTTCTTGCGGAACGGCAAGATACGGCCCAGTTCCGACGTAATAATTCAGCGCGTTAATGTCCGCCGTGTGCGGAAGTATCTTAAAAGAAAGAACCTCCTTAATGTCGGCTTCCGTCCAAATTCTGTCGCGCTTGAATTGAAAGCGAATAATGTTGTTTTCATCCGGCCCTTTGAAACCGATATACTTCATCGCTTGCGAAACGAGAATGTAATCGGGCGAAAGACTTCCTAGAAATTTAATCCGGCGCAAAGTAAAATCAACGTCTTCGGCGGAAAAATAATTCGCCTTGCTTTCTTTAACTTGCGGTTCGTCGTCGAT
>WGAL01000230.1 GCA_015494845.1 Melioribacteraceae bacterium | reverse complement strand
TTTCTGAAGAGGCAATAAATCAAGTTATTGAAAAGATGAAAGCCAATAAATTGGAAGGCGATTTCTTAGTAAGAAATGCGGAAGAAACTGGCTTTAATGAAAAAAGTTTTGATGTGGTAGTCGGAAGCGGAATAATTCACCATCTGGATTGCAAGAAAACATATTTTGAACTTTCTAGAATATTAAAAAAAGACGGAAGGGCAATTTTTATTGAGCCCTTGGGCCACAATCCGATTATAAATTTTTACAGAAAATTAACGCCTGATATTCGAACGGAGGATGAACATCCGCTTTTAATGAGCGATTTGAAGTTGTTGAGAAAATATTTCTCAGACATAAAATTAGAATTTTATGGTTTGGTTACGCTTTTGGCAGTCCCTTTTAGAAAAACTTTTCTGTTTTCTGGCGTGACTTCATTGCTGAAGAAAATTGATAAAGCGTTATTAACTTTAATTCCTTTTCTAAGAAGATATGCTTGGATAGTAATTATCAATGCAGGTAATCCGATTAAAGATGTGGACAATAGCAATTAGTTTCGTTAAAAACCAACAATTTTCACAAGTTTAGCAGATTGTTTTTTTCTGTCGAAATTTTTCAGAACGAAATCTCTTCCTTTTCTTCCCAATTCTTCCAAATCGGAAGCGAGAAGTTTTTCTAAACCGCTTTGCAATTCTTTTACATTGCTTGGCTGAACGCGAATTCCGCCGCTGCATTCGTCGAAGATTTCCGAAATTTCCGCTTCGTCAATATTTGATAAAAGCACGGGAATTCCCGCTGCCCAACTTTCAAAACATTTCACGGGAATATTTCCGCCGGTATCGCGTTTAATTGCTTTGCGAGGAATTACGCTTATGTCGCAAGCCGCAACGAGTTTTGCAACTTCGTTTGAAGGAAGCGACTTGATTGATTTGTAATTGATTTTACCTTCGATTTTGCTTAATAAATTTTCCAATTTGTCGCCGGAACCGATTGAGAGAAAAAACAAATTTTTATTTCTCAATTCGCTCGATGCGAGAAATTCTGCAAGCGTTTCAATATCGTTCATTCCGTGATTGTAAGAACCGAAGTAAACCAATATTTTTCTATCGGTGGGAAGATTGTTCTCTTTGCGAATTTTAATTTTATTTTTTTCTTCCAACGGTTTGAAAATTTCCGTATCCGCTCCGTTGTAAATAATCTCGATTTTATTTGCGCCTTTTAGTTTGTTGTCGATGTTTTCTTTATCGCCTTTTGCGGTAACGATTATTTTATCCGCGCGTTTTAGAACAAATTTTTCAATTGCGGAAAGACCTTTTGTTGAAATTCCTTTTTTCAAAATTCCCAATTCAATTCCAATGTCCGGCCAAATGTCACGAATATCGAGAATGAATTTTGCCTTTTTTATTTTTGCATAAACGGAAGCGGAAAACGCCGTAAATATTGGCGGAGAAGAAGTAATCACGATATCGGGTTTGAAATTATTGAACAGTAAATAGAAAAAGGAAATTATCATATAAGATAAATAAGAAAGCAATCTGCCGAAAGGCGAGTGCGAACCGGTAAAAAAAATAGGCAAATAAGTTACATTTTCGGTTTCATCCTTTATTATCGCTTTACCCTTAAATGCCGGAAGAATTTTGCCGAAGGAATAATTCGGTTTTGGCGTAACAACAAGAACCTCGTATCCGGCGTTGCGCAAAGTGTCCACAAAATATTTTGTGCGAACAACCGCCGCGCCTGTTTCCGGCTTGTAAAAATGCGAGTAAAAAAGGATTTTCTTTTTGTTCAATTCAGATTAAACCTTGCTTAAAATTTTGTCGTAAAGTTCAAACAACCTATTCTCTTGACTTTCCCAATTCCATTCGGAACGCGTTTTGTAAAAACCGTTTTTACCGAGCGTTTTCATTTGTTCCGGATTGGAAATCAAACTGACCGTTTTATCAAAAATTTCATTTATGTCATCGTAATTTACTGTAATTCCGGTATTCGCTTCAACCGCGTATTCGTCGTAAATCGGGAAATCTGAAACGAGATAGGGAAGACCTTGCGACATATAATCGAAGATTTTTGACGAAAGCGACTCGCGGTAATTCTCGATATTTTCCAAAAGCGCCAAGCCGACGTGGCTTTGATTAATGATTTTCAGCGTTTCGTCTATTGGCTTCCGTCCGTGAATTTTTACAATTTCGTTTAAATTGTTTTCGCTAATGAAATTCAAAACGCTTTGTTTCAAATTTTCGCTTGCGAAAGAACCGATTAAATTAAACTTGATGTCAAAATTATTTTCTTTAAGCATTTTGATTAAATTCAGCATTTGCCAAATACCGCGCCTTTCCCAAATCATTCCCGAATAAACAAAAAC
>WGAL01000229.1 GCA_015494845.1 Melioribacteraceae bacterium | reverse complement strand
TTGTTGAAGTATCCGGTTATTCGGAAGAAGAATTGTTGGATAAAACGGTTGTAGAACTTATTCATCCGGAGGACAGAATTGCTGCAATAGATTCCGGCGAATTTGGTTTTAGTATGCATGTTTCCGATAAGCCTTATGAATTCAGGTTGATACGTAAAGATAAAAAGGAAGTTTGGATGTTAAACCGCGCAATAAAAATCGATTGGGAAAATAACTACGCCATTATGAATTTTATGCGTGACATTACCAAAGAAAAACAAGCTCTCGAAGAATTAAATAAACTTTCCGTAGCCGTTGAACAAAGCGCGCAAGGGTTTATTATTCTGGATTCCGATATTAAAATTGAGTATGTAAATCCGTATTTACTTGATTTGTTTGAGATAGAAAAAGAAGAAATCCTTAACCAAAATTTGAGAATTATCACACCGAAAGATTCAAATGAAGAAACATTTAACACGCTTATTTCCGCACTCTTTTCTGAAAAGACATGGAGCGGCGAGGTTCGTCTGGCGAAAAAAAGCGGAGAATTGTTTTGGGGTTATGTAATTATCACGCCGATAAAAAATACGCAAGGCAAGCTGACAAACTTCTTGATTATTATCATTAATATTGACGAAATAAAGAAAATCCAATCGGAACTTATCGAAGCCAAGGAAAAAGCGGAAAGAAGCGATAAACTAAAGAGTTATTTTCTCGCACAAATGTCGCATGAAATCAGAACACCGATTAACGCCCTGTTAAGTTTTGCCGGATTGATAAAAGCGGAAATTGAAGACAAATTGGACGATGAGCTTAAATTTGCATTTTCAAGTATGGAAAATGCCGGCAGAAGAATTATTCGTACAATCGATTTGCTCTTGAATATGTCGGAAGTTCAAGTTGGTTCTTATGAGTTCGTGCCTAAGAAACTTGACATAGACAAAATTGTTAATAGCATACTTCTTGAATATAAAGTCTTGGCGAGCGATAAAGGATTATATCTAAATTATTATCTTAATACAGATAAAGTAATTGTCAACGACAGAGATGAATATTCTGTAAGTCAAATAATTGCTAATATTGTTGACAATGCGGTCAAATATACTCATAACGGCGGTATCGATATTACGCTTGGAAGAAATGAAAATGACGAGTTGTATGTTAAAGTTAAAGATACCGGAATAGGAATTTCAGAAGAATATCTTGACGATATATTCACGCCGTTTTCGCAGGAAGACCAAGGATATACAAGAAAATACGAGGGCAACGGATTGGGTTTGGCATTAATTAAAGAATTTGCAAAAATTAACAATGCCGAAATTCTTGTTCGAAGTAAAAAAGGCGAGGGAAGTATGTTTACTCTTGTTTTCAGAAATAATAACATTAAAAAATAATTAATTAAAAAATTTAATTTTGGAACTTTTTAAATTGAAATAAAAAGATATATTCTTTAATTTAGAAAATCTGTTTAATTTAAGTAAAGTGAGAAAATAAATGGCTAATAACGAAGGTGTAATTGTTCAGGTAATTGGTCCGGTTGTGGACATCGATTTCCCTGAAGGGCATCTGCCGGAAATTTACAATGCTATTCACATTCCAAGAACCAACTTGGAAGGTAAAGAAGACACTCTGATTGTTGAAGTTCAACAACACTTGGGTGAAAATCGCGTAAGAACCGTTGCAATGGATACAACCGACGGTCTTGTTCGCGGAATGAAAGCAATTGATACCGGCGCTCCTATTGAAATTCCGGTTGGTCCGGAAACTCTCGGACGTTTGATTAATGTAGTTGGCGAAGGAATTGACGGACTTGGCCCAATCGAAACAAAACAAAAATTCCAAATTCACCGTCACGCTCCAGAGTTCAAATCTATTGGAACTTCGCAAGAAATGTTTGAAACCGGAATTAAAGTAATCGACCTTTTGGAACCGTACTCCAAAGGTGGTAAAACCGGTTTGTTTGGCGGTGCGGGCGTTGGTAAAACAGTTATTATTATGGAATTAATTCACAACATCGCGAAACAGCACGGCGGTTATTCCGTATTTACCGGTGTTGGTGAAAGAACTCGCGAAGGTAACGACCTTTGGCTTGAGATGAAAGAATCCGGCGTTTTGGATAAAACTGCGCTTGTATTTGGACAAATGAACGAACCGCCGGGAGCCCGTTTGCGCGTTGGTCTTACCGGACTTACAATTGCGGAATATTTCCGCGATGTAGAACACCGCGATGTGCTTTTGTTTATCGATAACATTTTCCGTTTCACGCAAGCTGGTTCCGAAGTTTCGGCTTTGCTTGGACGTATGCCTTCCGCGGTAGGTTATCAACCAAACCTTGCTTCGGAAATGGGCGAATTGCAAGAACGCATTACTTCTACTGAAAACGGTTCGATTACTTCGGTTCAAGCAATTTATGTTCCTGCTGACGACTTGACTGACCCAGCTCCGGCAACAACATTCTCGCACCTGGACGCAACTACGGTTTTGAGTCGCCGTATTGCTGAGCTCGGTATTTATCCGGCTGTTGATCCGCTCGATTCAACTTCGCGTATTTTGCAACCCGGCGTTGTAGGACAAGAACATTACGAAGTTGCCCAACAAGTGAAAGAAATTCTTCAGGCATACCGTGATTTGCAAGATATTATTAACATTCTCGGTATGGACGAACTTTCCGAAGAAGATAAAATAATCGTAAAACGTGCGCGCCGTATCGAACGTTTCTTAAGTCAGCCGTTCCATGTGGCAGAGCAGTTTACTGGAATGCCTGGTAAATACGTAAAACTTGAAGACACAATCAGAAGCTTCAAGGAAATTCTCGAAGGCAAGCATGACGATTTGCCAGAAATGGCATTTATGTATGTTGGAACAATCGAAGAAGCTATTGAAAAAGCCAAGAAGTTGCAATAATGGAAAATAAAATACATCTTGAAATAGTTACTCCAACCGGTTCCGCTTTGGATTCACAAGTTGAATCCGTAACAATCCCCGGAACATTGGGAAATTTCCAAATATTGTATAATCACGCGCCGCTTTTGAGTTCGTTTGAAATTGGCGTAATTAAAATTAAAGAGAATGGAAATGAAAAGCGTTATGCAACAAGCGGCGGAACGGTGGAAGTAAAGAAAAATCATGTGATTGTTCTTGCTGAAACTTGTGAATCAGAAGATGAAATTGATGTTGAAAGAGCTAAAGCGGCTTACAAGCGTGCAAAAGAACGTCTTGAAAAGAAAGATGAAAAAATCGACATTGCACGCGCTCAAGCGGCTCTTGCAAGAGCAATGAACAGATTGAAATTGAAAAAAGTTTCAATCTAAACATCCGTTAATGTATTTAAAAAATTAAAGGCGCACAAAATGTGCGCCTTTTTTATTGGATATTTGGGAGGTTCAATTATAACTCTTCCGCGTGTTTGCTTAAGAATTCTGCAACGCCGTCCAGGCTCCCTTTCATTGCTTCTTTTCCTTCTTCCCAACCTGCAGGACAAACTTCGCCGTGTTTTTGGTAGTAGGTCAATGCATCAACCATACGAAGCATTTCGTCAATGTTTCTTCCTAACGGCAAATCGTTTACTACAGCGTGTCTGATAATTCCTTCTTCGTCAATTAAGAAAGAAGCGCGAAGTGCAACTTCACCGCCAACAGTAGTATTTTCAGCGCCATCTTCAGTTTCTACATAAGCTTCTTTTGCCCCGACGAGAACATCATATTTTCTTGCAACAGATTTGTCCAAATCTGCAATAATTGGATAACGTACATTACCAATACCGCCTTTATCAACCGGAGTGTTTTTCCAAGCCCAGTGGCTGTATTGAGAATCTACCGAGCAACCAATTACTTGAACGCCGCGTTTTTCAAATTCTTCGAGGCGATGGTCAAACGC
>WGAL01000228.1 GCA_015494845.1 Melioribacteraceae bacterium | reverse complement strand
GCGGAATCAAAATTGATTGTGAACTTCCAAGTTTTGTGGGGAATATCCGGTTCGAGCAAATAAACAAACTCGCCGCTTTTCCACGGCAATCCAGGGTTCTGAACAAACAAGTTAAGCGGATTTTGCATTTCAGGGTCACGGGTTACGTTATAAACTCTGAAAGGTACTTTGTATGAATTCGGATTTGCGTAATATTTTAAGGAAGAATCTCCGAACACAACTTCATAATCGCAAGGAATAACCGTCGTATCTTCAATTCCGGTAATCGGACTGAAATCGTAAGTTGAAGTATCGCCGTTTATAACTTCCCAGCCCTGCGAAAGTTGTTCAATTTTATTGTGATTGATAATTGTCAAACCGATTCCGTCAAAAATCGGTCTGGGTTGCGCGATTGCCCTTTCTTTTTCCGTCCAATAATTTCGGAAATTCGTTACGACGTATTCGCCTTTGTCCAAATCGTAAATGTCTATCGCAAGCGTATCCAACGTATCTTTAAATGTGATTTCGTATGCGTGTCCTGTAATGTTAATCGGATCGATAGCCGAAACCAATAGTTCGCCGGTCGCAATTCCGGTAATGTGCGAAACATTCGTATCAACCGCGCCTGGGTCAAATCCTTGCGGTTGCACTCCTGGGATTACGTCAACGGTTTGAACCAATCTCGGGTCGTTTCCGCGCGAAGATTCAAGCGCAGGCTGGTCGGCGTCAAGAATAGGATGATCGTAAGCCGTAATGGTATAACGGTAACGAACTCCGTTTTTAACGTTATTATCCGTAAACGTGTATTTCAATCCGCTGTTTTCGCCTAAATCGAAAAACGGATTGAGCGGATCAGGTCCTGACCATTCGTCTATTTTATCGTATATGGCGAGCGGTTTGTAGCCGACAATATTTTCGCCGGTATAATCGTAAATAGGCGTTCCCCATTCAGGTTCGCCTTGTCCGTTTACCGCCGCTTGAGTTCTGTAAATACGGTAGCCCTGAAAATCGTATTCTCTCGTTACGATTTCCAAAGATTGCTCGGATTTATCGTCCCAGTAAAGCGTAACTTTTCCGTCTTCGCCGTAAACCACCGGCAATCCGTTCTTGTCAATTACTTCCGTTCCGACTGCGTGTAAAGTCGGCGCGGAAGGCGGACGGAAACCGATAAAATTATTTTTGTAAAGCGTATCGGCTTGTTTCAAAGCGTCAAAAACAGATTTAAATCTAACATCCGGCGGATTCGTCGGGAAACCGTCTGCGTCAAGCGGGCCAGGATTTGGCACTCCGCCTACAATTCCAATGTGGATTGGAATCGTATCGCCTGGTTCAATTGAGAAAGGTCCTGAACTAAACCAAAATTGAATATCAGGACGACTGCCGACAGGAAAATCTTCCTGGTAATCTTTTAACAATTCGACATCGTCCATTGCCGGATCGTTTCCGTGAAACCATTTAGAACGATCTTCTTCCGGGATTAATTCAGGGTTGCCGCTTGAAATCGCATAAAGCGTTTTTTCCCACTGTTCATTAACATTTGCAGGACGCACGGCTTCGTCTTGATCAAACCAGTGAAAACCGGTAATTCCTATTTCAGGACTATTCGGGTCGCTCGGATTAACCTTCGGCGTTTTGAAAAAGTTAATTCCGTAGGCCGAAACCGGACCGGAGTTCTCAGGATAACGCTCGTCGGTAAAATAATCTTTTTTATCAAAGGCGAGAAAAACATCAATTGTTCCGTCGCCATCGTAATCATAAACCAATCCGTAGTCGTCTTCCGCCCAAGGCGTCGCCTGTCTGTGGTTCGAACCAGGCACGAGATATCTTCCTGGCAAATCAGGATCAACGAAAAACGCAAAATAAACGCTGTCAATTCTTCCGTTATAATAATGACGGTTCGGGTCGTAAAAACGGCTGTTAGGGTCGGTTAATTCTTCTTGCGTTCTGTAAATAAAATTAATATTGAAGAAAACCACGTTCGCATACAGCGATGTTGAATAACTGTAACCGGAGACTTCCATATCAATTCCGACCGGATAACCGTAACGCGCCGTTGTCGCGCCTTGTCTTACGCCGTTATATTTATCCGTGGAAATAAAGAAAATATCTTTGTTGGAAACAAACTCGCCTACCATCGGTTGCATATAAGTCGGCGAACTCGGGTCAGGGTCAAGCGCCCAACCGCCTGGCCAATGTCTTTCTCCAGGAGTGGAAACCCATTGCCCGTCCTCGTCAAAATATCCTTCCGGCCAACTTTCTTGAAGCGTACTGGTAGCAACCATCGGAATGTTGTCCTGCAAAAGGTCGCCGTGATAGTAAACGTCGGAATTATCCGCCGCTTCCCAGTCGGTAAAATTTGCGCCGTCGCCTTGTTTTAAGTGAATGGCGGAAAAAGATTCAATTGCGTTATACTGAGCGCTTCTGTCTTCCGGCAAATCCGGTCCGTTTGTATGTTGCGCGCCCCAAGGTCCCGGCGGCATAAGAATTACCGGAGCAATCCATCTTACTTCGCCCCAATCGCCGTGAAACGCGCCGGGATACCAACTCTGGTAACCGGGATGATCGTAACCGCTCAACAAACCGAAATTTTCCACGCCGTGAACTTTCATATTTCCGGCGTCCATAAATCCAACGGCTCTGTCAAAAACGCCTTTCGGCTTCGACATCGTAATGCCGGCTTTGTTGTTCTGCTCTTTCTTGTCGTCAAATTGTCCGTATGTAATTCCGACAAACAAAAACGCTATCAAAATTATTCTTTTCATCTGTTTATTTTTCTACCTTTTGTTCTAATTCAATTTTCATTAATTCAAATAACGCAAAGATTTGATGAATCAATATCCTCTGCTTCCGAAAAGTATTTCGATTCCCAAATAAATTGTTCTCGGCAAACCGAAATTATTATTGTTCCTCGAATCCCAATACGTCGAAGAAAGCGTATAATAACTTGCCGTTCCGGGATTTGTCGGCGAACCGGTGCGCGTATAACCGGAAACTACATTTTTTCTGTCAAACAAATTTTTAATTTGCAGAAGCCCGACAAATCTTATTGCTCCGATATTCCAACGTTTTGAAACCCGCAAATCGAAGCGGTGGGAAAAGGGCCAACGCGCCGAGTACGGCTCGACGATTACGCCGCCCGGAATATACGGAGTGTAAGGCATTCCGCTCGAGCCGTAATAAAATACGCTTATATCGATATCGCCGAACGGATGTCCGCCTAAAAAGTAAGGACCGGTTCCCGCGGGAAAATTATAATGAAAATTTGCGCGAATAACGTGAGTTTGGTCCCACGGCGCCGTAGTTTCGCGTTTCGGCAAATCGTCTTCGGTTGCGCCGCTCCAATAACCGTCCCAAGAAGTC
>WGAL01000227.1 GCA_015494845.1 Melioribacteraceae bacterium | reverse complement strand
GATTACGCCGGACAAAGTCCGCAAATTGTGGAAGACCAAGTAACTTATCCGATAACGACAAAAATGCTTTCCGTGCCTTTTGCCAAAACGGTGCGCGGCTATTCGTTTTTCGGGTTCTCAATGGTTTATATAATTTTTGAGGACGGAACCGATATTTACTGGGCGCGCAGTCGCGTTCTGGAATATTTGAGTTCGTTACAAAAAGATTTGCCGGAAGGCGTAAGTCCGCGACTTGGGCCGGACGCAACCGGACTCGGCTGGGTTTACCAATACGTTTTACAATCGGATAAACGCGATTTGCAAGAATTGCGCTCGATTCAAGATTGGTTTTTGCGCTACGAACTCTCCGCAATTCCAGGCGTATCGGAAGTTGCAAGCATCGGCGGGTTCGTAAAACAATATCAAGTAAATGTAAATCCAAACAAACTCGCCGCATACGGAATTCCATTGAGCAAAGTTATTAAAGCAATCAAAAGAAGCAACAACGACGCCGGCGGAAGACTTCTGGAAATGGGCGAAACCGAATTTATGGTTCGCGGACTCGGTTATATTAAAAGCAAAGAAGATTTGCGGAAAATTGCAATCGGATACGACGAAACAAGCGGAACGCCGGTTCGATTGGGCGATGTCGCCACAATTGAAATTGGGCCAGAACTGCGGCGCGGACTTGCCGACTGGAACGGCGAAGGCGAAACCGTAGGCGGAATTATAGTTATGCGCTACGGCGAAAACGCGCTTGATGTAATCGACAAAGTTAAACAACGTTTGAACGAACTCAAATCTTCCCTTCCGGACGATGTTCAAATCATAACTTCGTACGACCGCTCCGGATTGATTAAAAAAGCAATCGGCACGTTAAAATCGACATTGATTGAGGAAAGCTTAATTGTTTCGTTGATAATTATTCTTTTCCTGCTTCACGCAAGAAGCGCGCTGGTTGCAATTTTCACTTTGCCGACCGCGGTTCTCGCCGCTTATGTGATAATGAAATATCAAGGGATTAACGCAAACATAATGTCACTGGGCGGAATTGCAATTGCAATCGGCGCAATGGTGGATGCGGCAATCGTAATGGTGGAAAACGCACACGTGCATCTCGCCAAGGAAAACGAAAAACCGGAAAGCGAACGCAAACCGCATTGGGAAACAATTCTAAACTCGGCGAAAGAAGTTGGTCCCTCAATCTTCTATTCGTTGCTTGTAATTACAATTTCCTTCTTGCCGGTTTTTACGCTCGAACAACAAGAAGGCAGATTGTTCAAACCGCTTGCGTTCACCAAAACTTATTCAATGGCGGCGGCGGCAATTCTTGCAATCACGATTGTTCCGGTTCTTCTCGGATTTTTCGTAAAAGGCAAAATCCGCTCGGAAGAACACAACCCGATTACGCGGTTCTTAACAAAGCTTTATCATCCGGTTGTTGATTTCGTGCTGAAAAAACGTTGGCTGGTTCTGATTGTCGCTTTGCTAACAATGCTCGTAACAATTATTCCGTATAAAAAAATCGGAACCGAATTTATGCCCCCGTTGTACGAAGGCGATTTGCTTTACATGCCAACAACTTTGCCGGGAATTTCAATTACAAAAGCGAAAGAAATTCTGCAACAGACGGACAGAATTATTAAAACTTTTCCGGAAGTAAAATCTGTTTTCGGTAAAATCGGCAGAGCCGATACGCCAACTGACCCGGCGCCTTTGTCGATGCTGGAAACAACTATTCAGCTGAAGCCGGAAAGCGAATGGCGCGAAGGAATGACGCATGAAAAACTCGTGGAAGAACTAAACGCGGCAATTCAATTTCCAGGGCTGACAAACGCTTGGACAATGCCGATTAAAACGCGAATTGATATGCTTTCAACTGGAATTAAAACTCCGGTGGGAATAAAAATCGGCGGACCGGATTTGCAAACGCTTGAAAAAATCGGGAAAGAAATCGAGCAAGCAGTAAAACCGATTTACGGAACGCGCTCGGTTTACGCTGAACGTTCTGCCGGCGGGAATTACGTCGATTTTGAAATAAACCGCGATGCAATTGCACGTTACGGCTTAAACATTGACGATGTTCAAAATGTAATTCGTAGCGCAATCGGAGGAATGAATATCACAAAAACTGTGGAAGGCTTGGAACGCTATCCGGTAAACTTACGTTACCAACGCGATTACAGAAGCAATATTGAAGAGATAAAAAGAATTCTGGTTCCGACAAAAAGCGGTTACGTGCCAATTTCCCAACTTGCGGATTTGCGAATAACAAAAGGCGCGCCGGTAATAAAATCGGAAAACGCGCGTCCGAACGCTTGGGTTTACGTTGATTTAACAAACGACGTGGACGTTGGCGGTTATGTAGAAAAAGCGAAAAAAGTAGTTGAAGAAAAAGTTAAAATTCCGCCCGGATATTCAATAACTTGGAGCGGACAATACGAATACATCGAACGTTCGAGCAAACGCCTTGCAATGGTAATTCCCGTTACTTTGCTTGTGGTAATTCTTCTGCTTTATTTTAACACAAAGTCGTGGATTAAAACCGGAATTGTCTTGCTTGCGCTTCCGTTCTCAATGGTTGGAGCAATCTGGTATTTGTATCTCGCCGGATTTAACATGAGTGTCGCCGTTTGGGTTGGAATTATTGCCTTGCTTGGCATTAGCGCGGAAACCGGCGTAGTGATGTTGCTTTATCTTGATATTTCCTACGACAATTACAAGAAAAACGGCTTAATGAACTCGATTGAAAATCTTAAAGCCGCAATTTTCGAAGGCGCGGTAAAACGTATTCGCCCCAAAATGATGACGGTTCTTACAACAATGCTCGGCTTGTTCCCGATTTTAATTGCAACCGGCATCGGTTCAGACGTAATGAAAAGAATTGCGGCTCCACTTGTCGGCGGAATTATCACGAGCTTAATAATGGAGCTTACGCTCTTCCCTGCAATCTTTTACATAATTAAGAAAAGAGAATTACAAAAACAACTAAACACAATTTCACTCAACAAATAAAAGGAGTACCAAATGAAATACTTAATTAAAATATCCGCAATGTTATTAGTATTGTTTTTTGTAGCCGGAAATATTTCCGCGCAAGAACACAATATGAACATGACGCACAAAGCGCAAAAATCCACGATGAAAATGGATGTTAAAAAGCTGGACAAGAACCACGACGGTTCCGTTTATCAATGTCCGATGTGCCCGGGACAAATTTCCGATAAACCTGGCGATTGCCCCAAATGCGGGATGCATATGAAAAAAGTCAGCGTTAAAGACGCAGAAAAAGCCATGATGGGAGCAATGAAAAATAAGGGCGAAATGCATATGCATAAAGGGAAAGAAATGAAGCACGAAATGAATTTGCAAAAAGATATGCATATGAAGAAAGGAGAAATGGGAATGCATAAACACGGAATGAAAACCGGCAAAAATCTCGATTTTAAAAAATACGACAAAAACGGCGACGGCTACGTTTACGAATGCCCGATGAAATGCGGCGAACCGAGCGACAAACCCGGCGAATGCCCCAAATGCGGAATGAAGCTCGAGAAAGTAAAAGTAAAATAAAACTAACTAAATCTTGAAAGGGAGAAGCTGCGACTTTTCCCTTTCATATTTTTTATAAAAAATAAAACGAAAGGATTTATGAAATGAATTTTACAATCGATAGAGAAAAAGTTGAAAAAGAAAATCAAGCTGTTTTTAACGGAATTAAAAAGATGTTCGGAATGGTTCCGAATATTTTTTACAACGCAGGAGTTTCTCCGCAAGCGTTAAAAGCATATATTAATTTTTCGAACGCGACGCAAAATGTTTCGCTTTCTCCGCAAGAACGAGAAGCAGTTTATCTAATTGCCTCCGAAGTAAACGAATGCAATTATTGTCTTGCGGCTCACACGCAACTGGCAAAGTCGGTCGGGTTATCGCTGAAAGAAATTTTTAACATCAGAAAAGCCAAATGCGAAAATGAAAAGGTAAACGTGCTTGTGCAACTCGCGAAAGAAATAACCGAAAACCGTGGTAAAATAAATGCAGCAACATTGGACAATTTTTACACGGCGGGATATTCCGAACAACATTTGGTTGAAGTAATTGCGCTTATTTGTGAAATCAGTTTTATGAATTACTTGGGAAAAATCACGCAACCGGAAATAGATTTTGAACCGGCGCCTTTGCTGGCTGAAACGGAAAATTAAATTCGAATATTTTTTGTTTTCAAATTTTGGAAAATTTCTTAGATTTGTAATTCAAAATTTTCGGGGTGTGGCGCAGCCCGGTAGCGCGCTTCGTTCGGGACGAAGAGGTCGTAGGTTCAAATCCTATCACCCCGACTAAGAATTAAAACTGACGGTGATTTACTTTACTTATATTCTTTTTTCCAAATCTAAAAACAAATTCTACGTCGGTGCTACTAATAATCTTTCCCGTAGAATTTTCGAACACAATTCCGGACAATCCAAATCAACCTGTCTCTTATACACATCTC
>WGAL01000226.1 GCA_015494845.1 Melioribacteraceae bacterium | reverse complement strand
GGTACCTCCTATTCTTCTGTTACTATAAAAGCGTCTTTGAATTTATCGAATTTCCAAAGACGATTTCTAACTTTCTCCGCTTTTTTTCTGTCTTTAAACGGCGGAAGTTGAACGACAAACATATTTACTCTATCGCTAAATGTAATTGTAAATTCTTGATTTTTCAAAATTTTTTTCGCCTCTTTCACAAATTCTTCCGCTCTTTCTTGCGTCGTAAACGCCCCGATTTGCACAAAATAAATCGGTTCTTCAACCGTTCCTTCCGCTTCGTTTTTCGTTTCTTCTTTAATTTTCTCTTGAACCCGCGATGAATCCGGGGTTGTAACTTTTTTTACTTCTTCTTTCGGTTTTTCCGGTTCTACGGTTCCAACCGCGTCAAAGATATAAGGTTCTTCTTCCGACTTCTTTTTCTTTTGAACCGTTTCATTGCCGGAAGAGCAAGCAAATACAAACAATGTTAAGAGAATAAAAGAAACTGTCTTTTTCATTCCTTTGCCGATAAATTTTTTTGAATTTATACCCACTATAATAAGAAAATCCCGCTTCACCTGAAAACGGCGACGCGAGATTTTATGCAAAAAACGAAGATATTAAATTAATGAAGAACTTTATCCATTACGGAACGATCGACAATCGGAATTCCGTTTTTGGTAACCGGACGGGAACCTTGCAATAAAATGCTGTTTGGAACCGCCGCAACATCAACTTTCGGAATATTCGCGTTGAACGCTTCATTAATTTTATCAATAAACAAATTGGCAATAACCGCATAACCGCGACTTGTCGGGTGAACTCCGTCCAAGCTGAAAGTATTTCCGGTAATGTAAGCGGAAGTAAAATGAATTCCGTTTGCGTCGTAACCGGTTGATGCAACTTGGTTTAAGAACGCATTAATATCGACTAACGGATAATTATGCGCCGCCGCCAATGTTGAAATTGCGTTGTTAAATCCGTCGATTGTGTTTTTAGTTTCGGTAATTTCGTCAGCATCCAACGTGTAGGCATCGGGATAAGGATTTAACGGATGCAAGCCGAACGGTTTTGTCGTGTCGATTCCGATTACGCTCGGATCGGCGATTCCGTTATCGCGGTAAAATTGTCCGGTTGGTTGTCCGATTAACGCAGCATATTTTGAGCCCGCCAAAGTTAAAATAACTTGCAATTGGAACAATCCGTTGTAATCGACATATTGCGTTGCCGGAACAGGACCTACTTCGCCGTGTTTTTGATAATAAACGCCTACGGCAAGTCCTGCGTCAACGGCGTCTTTTATAGCCAAACCTACTTTTGGTCCTATTGTCGTGAAATAAGGAGTAGCGGTAACGTAAGGAATATTTGCAACAACAATTTTCGCGCCGGTAGTTGCAAGCGAATCTAACGCCATACTGTAGAGAGCGGTAAAAGTGTTTACATCGTTATGCGAATAAACGCCGCCGGAAGTTGCATAACCCAAAATGTCATTATTTCCGAGCCAGAAAATCATAAACGTAGGTTGCAACGCTCTTGCTTGTTGAACTTGCGTTCCTTGTCCTCTCAAAACCAAATCGAAATACGGATTAGGATGACCTGCCTGACCGGTTATGCAATCGTTAGAGTTTGTTGCAAATAAAGCGTCGCCGAGCCATTCGCCTGGAATTCCCAAATTGTTATATGGTTTTGCATATTCCAAATTTGTCGGTTCGCCGGTATTTGCATTAGGAACAATATTCGGAGTTCCGTCGGCGTTGAAGCTTGCAATTTCAAGTCTGCCACCTGCGCCAGGATCGCTGTAATAAGGTTGTGCAAAATCAGTTCCGACTTGAGCCGCAATTAATTTTCCAAACGAATATTTTTGGGAAGATTCGTATAACGTTCCGTTTTGGTAAGCCGCGGAAAGACTGTTGCCAACTACGACAAAACGCGTAAAGTCAGCGTTTCCGGTGGAGACTTCCGGAACCGTAATCTCGCTTCTGTCTTCGCAACCGATAAACGCAATTGCGAAAGAGAAGACAATCAATAGCAAAAATTTATTTATTTTTTTCATACTTACTTATCCTCCTTAAAATTTATATGAAAAGTTAATTGCGAAAAGATGAGCGTAAGAATTATAAGTTCCGTTAAACGGAGAATTTCCGGATGTGTAGGAAACTTCGGAATTTGTAATTGTTCTTTCGGCAAAACGCAAGAACATATAACCTAAATCCATTCCGAATTTTTCGGTAAACATATAACCGAAACCGACGTTGAAGCCCATTCTGTCCGCATCCGGCAACGACGGTTCAACTAATTCGTCTTTTACAGGATTTTTATCATACAAGAAACCGGCTCTTAATTTGAAAGCGTTATTCAGTTCATATTCGCCGCCAAGTCTTGCAATCCAAGAATTTTGATAATCTCTTACGGCTGATGAAGTTGTTCCGTCGGCAAATTTAACTTCCATTTTATCGTAGCTCGACCAACCGACGTATTGATAATCCGCAGTAACGACTAATTTTTCGTTAGCATGCCAAGCCAAACCGGCTTGAATATTCATTGGCGCGGTAAACGACGCGGAAATATCGCCGGAAGGAAGTCTTCCTTCTAATTGAGTAGGATATTCTTCAGAAGTCGCAGTTCCTTGAAAATCAAACGGAGTGGAACTTCTGAACGAAAGACCGAGGGAAAGCGCATCGGAAGGTTTAACAAATAATGAAACATTGTAACTAAACGCAGTGTCGTCGCCTTTCAAACTTAATTTAAAATCGCCTGCAAGCGGGTCAGGAAGAGGAACGTATTTCATAATTGTAACATCTCCGTAAGCGTAGTTTACGCCTGCCGCAATTGAAAATACGTCGTTAATTTTGTAAGCGAGGTTCAATCCGTAATAGAAAGTTTTAAGTTCCGTTTCAACTGCGAGATAACGACCAACCCAGTCGTCGTCCCAGCGCGTTCCCAAACCGAAAGGATTGTTTACGCTGAAACCGACAAAAAGATTGTCCGTAATTTGTCCAACGGCATAAACGTTAATCGGGGTAAAAGTTTGTTTTTGCAAATCATATTCGGTAGTTGCAGGGTACACGCCTCTGAATGAAGCGAAAGGAGAAATAACCGTGGTTCCAAGCGAGAAATTCCAACCTGAAAGTTGAGTCATTCCGGCTGGGTTAAAAAACGCGGCGGAAGCGTCGTTTGCCAAACCTGTGAAAGCGCCGCCCATTGCCATTGCGCGCGCGGAATGTTCGTTAATCTGAAATCCGCCGGCAAAAGCCGAACTCGTCAAAAAAACGAGAATTGTAAAAAAAGACAAAGTTTTTTTAATCATGTGACTGCTCCTGTTTTTGTGTTTTGTAATGAACAAATCAATTTAAAATAAAAATTTGAAAAAACCAATTATCCGATAGTCAAAATTACCGCGCCTTTCTCTACGGCGTCGCCTTGTTTAACCTTGATTTCCTTGACTTTCCCTGGACTTTCGGCTTTAATTTCGTTTTCCATTTTCATCGCTTCAAGAATAAAAAGCGTGTCGCCTTCGTTTACTTCGTCGCCTTCGCTAACGTTTATTTTAAGAACCAATCCCGGCATTGAGGCGGCGACTTGCATTTCGCCGGAATTTCTTCTCTTTTCGGCTTGATATTCTTTTGCGCGGTTTTGCAAATCGGTCAAAACTTCCAAATCGAAATTCTGTCCGTTGGCGAGCATCCGTATTTTACCTTCGCTTTTGCGCGCATAAACCGCATTGTAAATTTTTCCGTCAATCTTAACTATAATTTGGTTTTTATTTTTAGAAAGGATTTCGTATTCAACGTTTTTTCCGTCAACTTCGGCGTGCGAATTTCTTAACTTGACGTTTTTCTTCTTTTTTCCGTTAATATTTACAACGTAATTATTCATAGCGCTGCCCACTTGTTTTCTTCGGAAATAACATTTTCAGTTACTTTGAACCGCAAAGATTCGTCTCTGATAATTGCGCCAAGAATTGCGACAACATCGTCGATATTCTCAAAATCTTCCGTCCATTTGTCAGGAAGAAGCGGCGTTAATTCTTCTTCGAGGAAGTTAATATCAAAACTCGCGTCCAAAAATTTCGGGTGTTTTAATATCCAGAAGAAAAGCGGAATATTCGTTTTAACGCCGATAATTTTATATTCGTTCAAAACGTTCAGCATTCTGCGAATTGCGTCTTCGCGGGTTCTTCCCCAAGTAATAACTTTGGAAAGCATCGGGTCGTAATAAACGCTTACTTCCGAACCGGTTTCAATTCCTTGGTCAACTCTAACGCCGGGACCGGAAGGCAAACGGTGCAATTCTATTTTTCCAATCGAAGGCGCGTAATTGTTCGTCGCGTCTTCGGCGTAAACACGGCATTCAATAGCCGCGCCGTGAATGTAAAGTTCGTCTTGCCCGAAGGAGATTTTTTCGCCCTCGGCAATTCTGATTTGCTCTTTTACCAAATCGATTCCCGAAATCAATTCGGTAACCGGATGCTCCACTTGCAAGCGCGTGTTCATTTCGAGGAAATAAAAATTCTTGTTTCTGTCCATTAAGAACTCGATTGTTCCCGCATTGTAATAATTGCACGCTTTTGCCGCGTTGATTGCCGCTTGCGTAATTTTTTCGCGTACTTCCGGAGTTACGCTCGCCGAAGGCGATTCTTCAATCACTTTTTGATGACGGCGTTGAACGGAACATTCGCGCTCAAACAAATGACGGTAGTTTCCGTGCTTGTCCGCAATAATTTGCACTTCGATGTGTTTCGGATTTTCAATAAACTTTTCGATATAAACCGCGCCGTTTCCGAACGCTTTTATCGCCTCGCTCCGCGCGCGGTTAAAGCCATCGACAAGTTCGTCTTCGGAATCGATTCGGCGCATTCCTTTTCCGCCGCCGCCTGCCGCCGCTTTAAGCATAACCGGATAACCGATTTCCCGCGCAACTTTAATTAATTCTTCTTCGCTTTCAACCGGCTCCGTAGTTCCCGGCACAATCGGAACGCCGTGTTTTTTCATCAAAGTTCTCGCGGCGGTTTTTTCTCCCATCATTTCAACGGATTCCGCGGAAGGACCTATGAAAATAATTCCCGATTCTTCGCACATTTTGATAAATTCCGCGTTCTCGGAAAGAAATCCGTAACCGGGGTGAATAGCATCCGCCCCAATTTCCTTTGCGACCGAAATAATTTTATCGCCGCGCAAGTAAGATTCCGCCGCCGGCGCCGCGCCGATGCAATACGCCTCGTCGGCAATTTTTACGTGTAAAGCGTTTCTGTCCGCTTCCGAAAAAACCGCGACCGCCGTAATTCCCAATTCTTTTGCGGCTCGCAAAACTCTTACGGCTATTTCGCCGCGGTTGGCAACTAAAAGTTTTTTAATCTTCATAATCTATTTCAATTTTATTACGGTAATTCCTTCGCCGCCGGCTTCAACTTTTGCGAAATGAAAATCCTCGACAAATTCGTGTTCGCGAAGTAATTTGTGAACGGTTTGTTTCAAAGCGCCGGTTCCTTTTCCATGCAGAATTTCAATCTCTTTATTGTTTGTCGCGTATGCGTCGTCGATAAATTTCACCACTTCAAATTCAATCTCTTCCGGCTTTTTGCCGCGAATATCGAGACGCAAATTTTGTAATTGTGAATAATAATTAATTTTCGAGAAAGTTTCGTTATTCTTTTTTCTTTTTTTGATTTTTTCAAGCTCGCTCAACTTCGCGGAAATACG
>WGAL01000225.1 GCA_015494845.1 Melioribacteraceae bacterium | reverse complement strand
TCCCGGTTTGCAAAGGGCGCGACAAGGAGCTCGACGAACTGATTGAAAAGGTTCTTGACGAACACAAAAAAATAAAATACGCGGCAGAGCATTTGCGCGAAGGCGATGTTGAGGAAAACCTTGATAAATTCGGGGAAATGCTGAACAACCACGTGCGCTTGGAAGAAAGACAAGTTTTCCAAAAAATTCAGGAAGTCGTTCCGAAAGAGGAATTGGACAAACTAATCGGAAAAATTCCTTTGGCTTACGACAGTTGCAAAATCTGAGTTCCGGTTCTTGCCTAAGAATAACAGAATTTATTTTAGTATATTTGAAATCGATTTTGAATAAACAATAATTGGCTTTGATGAAAAAATACTTCAACCGGATTGCCGTTGTTTTTTTGCTTTTGATTGTCGCCGCTTGTACAGCCACGCGCGAAACGGAGAAAGAGAAACAGACAGATAAATTTTTGGAAAAAACGGAAATTTATTTCAAGAACCAAACCGCGAAGGACAGATTTATTAACGGTTTGATACGCGAAGAAAAGGGCGATTACGCCGGCGCAATTCTCGAATATTACGACGCGTTAAATTACGATTCGAGCGCGGGCATTTATTTTGCGCTTGCCAAAAATTATTTCCGTTTGAACCGCATTAACAACGCGATAAACAATATCGAAATTGCGATAAAGAAAGACCCGAAGAATATTGATTACAAATTGTTTGCGGCGGAAATTTACCGTTACGCAAAGTTGTTCGACAAAGCGAAGAACAAATATCAAGACGCGCTCGCGCAAGATTCGCTAAACGTTAAAGCAATTTACGGCTTGGCTCAATTAAGCGAGGCGAAACGTCCGACCGAGGCGATGAATCTTTACAAAAAGTTGCTGAAAATTACAGGTCCGCGTTGGGACGTTTTAATCGCAATGGCAGATTTAAGTTCGCGAATGGGAAGGTTGGACGAGACAATCGAATACACAAAAAAATTATTGAAAATAAATCCGTCCGATCCGGTTCTGAAAAAAATATTGATTGAGTTGTACGTCCGCAATGGCAATTACGACGACGCGTTGAAAATAGTGAACGAATTGCTTCCGATTTATCCCGATGATTTACAATTGCTTGAATACAAGGCGAGCATTTACGTGTTCAAAAAGGATTGGAAGGAAAGTTACCTCGCTTACGAGAAATTAATTCAAAGTTCCGATGTTCCGCTTGAGAAAAAATTTTTGATTGCAACTTCTTACATTAATCAATTTGAGCAAGACAAAGACACATTGTTGCTTGACTACGCGAAAAACTTAATGTTACAAATTGACGCGGACACGCTTGATTGGCGCGTTAAAGCGGCTCTCGGCGATATTTATCAGCGTTCCGGCAACAATTCGCTTGCTGTCAAATATTTGAAGCAAGCGGCAAACGAGGCGGAATGGAACAGCAACCTTTGGGTTCAACTCGGCGGACTTTTGTTCGACATCGGAAAATACAAGGACGCCGTCGAAACGCTTTCGAAAGTAATTGACAATTTCCCCGACAACGCTTTTTTGCATTGGATTTTAGGGCTTTCCTACGGGCAGTTGAAAGATTATGAGAATTCCAAAAAATATTTGTTAAGAGCCGCGAAACTTGCGCCGAACAACGCGAATATTAATCAGTCGTTAGCGTTCACTTTAACGCAATTGAAGGAATACGACGAAGCGCTTCGGTATTTGAATCTCGCGAAAAACATAAATCCGAACAACGCGCAGATTTACGGAATGATGGGAATGATTTATGACGATTTGGGCGAGTGGGACAAATGCAACGCCGCTTACGAGCGCGCGCTCGCAATAGATTCGACGGATATTTTGATAATGAATAATTACGCTTATTCGCTTTCCAAACAGAACAAAAATCTCGAACGCGCTTTATCGCTTGTAAACAAAGCGCTGGAAGGCGCACCAGGAAACGCTTCATATCTTGATACGAAAGGTTGGATTTTATTCAAGATGGGAAAAATCGACGAGGCGAAAAAATTAATTGAAGCAGCATTGAAAAAAGATAAATCAAGCGCGGAAGTAAATGAGCATATGGGCGAAATATATTTAAAACTTGGAAACAAAAAGGAAGCGTTGAAATATTTCAGGCGCGCGAAAGAGTTGCAACCGGATTTGAAAGGAATTGACGAAAAAATTAAAAGCGTGGGAAATGGCGATTAAACGCTTTGTAACACTCGGTTTGCTCGGCTTAATTTTATTCGGATTGTTTGCGTGTTCTTCCGAAAAAAAAATAATGCGAGAAGAGCGGATTATTCCCGCCGCGCGTTTGATTGTTAAACTCGAAGCGAATCGCCGCAAAATAAAAACATTTGTCGCATCGGGAAATATTACCGTTAACTCGCCGGAAATAAATACGAAATTTAATTTTACAATCGAATACAAAAAGCCGGACTCGCTTAAAATTGTCGCTTTCGGGCCGTTCGGAGTTGATTTGGCGAGTTTGTTATTAACCGACGACTATTTTTATTATTACGACGCTATCGGAAACGTTTTGTACAAAGGCGAAAATGAAAAGAAAATTATCGAGAAACTTTTCCGCATTCCGATTTCAACGAATTCGCTGAAAAGTTTGATGATTGGACGCGCGG
>WGAL01000224.1 GCA_015494845.1 Melioribacteraceae bacterium | reverse complement strand
GAAAGAAGAATAATCGAATGTCCGTCGGGAAAGATGTATTGATCGACTTGCGGTTTAATGTTTACGTGTTTAATTCCCGGATAATTTTTCAGTTTATCGACTTGGATTTCATTATCAAAATGCCCGATGTTGCAAACAATTGCGCCGTCTTTCATTTTTTCCATATGCTCGATTCTTATAACGTCGCGGTTGCCGGTAGTCGTAACGAAAATATCGCCGATTGGCAAAAAATCTTCGAGTGTTTTCACTTCGTAACCTTCCATTGCCGCTTGCAATGCGCAAATCGGGTCGATTTCCGTAATGTGTATTCTTGCGCCGAATCCTTTTAACGATTGCGCAGAACCTTTGCCCACGTCGCCGTAACCGCAAACAACAACGTTTTTGCCGGCTACCATAATATCGGTTGCGCGCTTAATTCCGTCGGCGAGCGATTCGCGGCAGCCGTAAAGATTGTCAAATTTTGATTTCGTAACAGAGTCGTTGACGTTAATTGCAGGGAATAACAATTTATTTGCTTCCATCATTTGATACAATCTGTGAACACCGGTTGTGGTTTCTTCAGAAACTCCGCGAATTTTCGCCGCGATTTTGCTCCATTTGTCCGGCGTTTTTTCAAGCGAAATTTTAAGACGCTTTGCCAATTCAATTTCGTCTTCCGAGCCTTCTGTAACGTCTAGGATTTCCGGATTTTTTTCCGCTTCAACGCCTTTGTGAATCATAAGCGTAGCGTCGCCGCCGTCGTCCACAATTAAATCCGGGCCGCTACCGTCTGGCCAAGTGAGCGCTTGTTCTGTGCACCACCAATATTCTTCAAGTGTTTCGCCTTTCCAAGCAAAAACCGGAATACCACGTTCCGCAATTGCCGCCGCGGCGTGATCTTGCGTGGAATAAATATTACAACTTGCCCAACGAACATCCGCGCCTAATTCGACAAGCGTTTCAATTAGAACGGCTGTTTGAATTGTCATGTGAAGAGAACCGGCAATTTTTGCGCCTTTCAACGGCTTTTGGTCGCCGTATTTTTCGCGTAGCGCCATAAGTCCCGGCATCTCTTTTTCTGCGAGTTCGATTTCTTTTCTACCGAACGCCGCGAGCGAAATATCTCTAATTTTATATTGGCTAACGCCGTTAACTATTTTTTCATCCATTTGTACTTCTCCGTAATAAGTCCTTTATAAATATTTCTTAAATGTTTTCGCCAAATCCAATTTTTCCCAACTGAAACCTTTGCGACCGAAATGTCCGTAAGCCGCGGTTTTCTGGAAAATCGGTTTTCTCAAATCCAATCTTTCGATAATTCCTTTCGGCGTTAAATCAACTTCTTTTGTAATCATTGCGGAAATTTCGCTATCGGGAAGTTTTCCGGTTCCGTTTGTGTCAACATAAATTGCAACTGGTTCTGGAACGCCGATTGCGTATGCAAGTTGAACTTCGCACTCGTCGGCGATTTTTGCAGCGACAATATTTTTAGCAATGTGCCGAGCCGCATAAGCCGCGCTGCGGTCAACTTTGGTGGCGTCTTTTCCTGAAAATGCGCCGCCGCCGTGTCTTGCCCAACCGCCGTAAGTATCGACAATAATTTTTCTTCCGGTTAATCCGGCGTCTCCGTGCGGTCCGCCAATTACAAACTTGCCGGTCGGATTAACAAAATATTTCGTTTTTTTATCCAAATATTTTTCGGGAATTACGTATTTGATTACGTGTTCGATAACGTCTTTTTTAATTTTAGATTGTTTTACGCCAGGGTCGTGTTGAGTTGAAACAACAACCGCTTCAACTCTAATCGGTTTATTATCGTCGTCAAATTCAATTGTAACTTGTGATTTTGAATCCGGACGCAGATAAGGCATTAATTCAGGATGTTTCTTGCGAATGTCGGTTAAGCGTTTAACAAGTTTGTGTGCGTAAACTATCGGCATTGGCATATATTCGGGAGTTTGATTTGTAGCGTAACCGAACATCAAACCCTGGTCGCCTGCGCCGCCCGGTAAAACGCCCATTGCAATATCCGGTGATTGCGAGTGAATTGCATTAACCACGCCGCACGCATCTGCGTCAAATCTGTATTCGGAATTTGTATAGCCAATATTTCTAATTGTTTGGCGCACAACTTCCTGAACATCAATGTAAGTTTCAGTAGTGATTTCACCGCCAACAACTACAAGTCCAGTTGTAACAAAAGTTTCGCAAGCAACGCGACTGTTCGGGTCATCTTTAAGCGCTGCGTCAAGAATCCCGTCTGAAATTGCATCAGCAACTTTATCCGGGTGCCCTTCGGAAACCGATTCCGATGTAAAAAAGTATGACATAATTTCTCCGTATAATTATTCTTATTTTTGCAAATCCACTCTTATATTATATGAAAATTTTGTCTAAAAAACTTTTTATGAATTACTGATTTTTAATTTATTACATTTATTGTTATCGTATATTCTGGTAAAAATTTTAGCGTCTGTGAATTTTTTATTAAAAAATAAAAAAACTTCTTTGTCTCAATAAATCGATTTTTTATATTTTGAAATACAATTTACGGTTAATTAACCAAATCAAATTAAAGGAGTGTTGTTATGGCTATAATGATAACCGATGAATGCATCAATTGCGGCGCATGCGAACCGGAATGCCCGAATACCGCTATTTATGAAGGCGGCGCAGAATGGACTTATGGCGACGTAACAGGAACCGACGATCCGACGCCAAACGGAACTACCGGTTTCTTTAGCGAAGACCATTTCTACATCGTTCCTGATAAATGTACGGAATGCGTTGGCTTCCATGATGAACCGCAATGTGCGGCCGTTTGTCCGGTAGATTGCTGTGTACCGGATCCTGATCATGAAGAAACAGAAGAAGAATTGCTCGCTAAAAAAGAAAAACTTGACGAAATCGGTCGTTAATTTTTTAGCTACAATTTGTTTAAAGCCGGCTTTTTTAAGTCGGCTTTTTTTATTTACGGAACTCGTTTTTCTTCTTCCGCTTTTCTCGTTAAATTTAAAACGCTTTTTTGAATGATTGGAGACGAAAATGAAAATCGGAAAATTTAACGTAACAACGCTTGAAACCGGAACTCTCGGAATCGACGGCGGCGCTATGTTTGGCGTTGTTCCGAAAAAACTTTGGGAAAGAACAAATCCCGCCGACGAGGAAAACAGAATAACTTTGTCCGGACGCGTTCTTTTTATTGAAAACGAAAATCGCAAAATAATAGTCGATACCGGAACAGGAATTGGGTGGAAAGAAAAATTTGCGAATATTTTCAGAATCGAACATCAGAGCGGTTCGCTTTACGATTCGCTCGCAAAAGTAAGCGTAAAACCGGAAGAAGTTACCGATGTAATTATTACGCATTTGCATTTTGACCACGTTGGCGGCGCGGTAAATTTTGACGAAAACGGCGAAACGTATCCCGCGTTTCCGAATGCGAAATATCATGTAAACAAAAAACAATTCGAATGGGCGAAAAACCCCAGCAGACGCGACAGAGCAAGTTATTTCCCGAACCGTTTTATGCCGATGTATGAAACCGGACAATACGTTTTTCACGAAGGCAATACGCAATTGGAAGATGAAATTGAAATTCTCGAAATCAACGGACACACGCCCGGGCAACAACTCGTAAAGGTTTCCGACGGTTCGAACACAGTTTTTTATTGCGCGGATTTAATCCCGACAGCCGGACATGTTCCGCTTCCTTTTATTATGGGGTTTGATTTATTTCCGCTGACGACGCTTGAAGAAAAATTAAAATTTTTGCCTTCCGCTGCCGAAGAAAATTGGCTGCTTGTTTTTGAACACGACCCTGAAAACGTTGCGGTTACCGTAAGACATACGGAAAAAGACGATTACGCCGTTGATAAAAGATTCAATAAAGTATGAGCGAACTTTTATTCGTTTGCTACGTTGACGAACTAACCGAAAACAAAAGCAAAAGATTTTCCGGCGAAGATTTTGACATTGCGTTATTTAATTACAAGGGCGGAATTTTTGCCGTAGATAACGTTTGTCCGCATCAGCACAGAGCCGAAATTTACCAAGGCGAAATTAAAAACGGCTGCGTCGTTTGTCCGGCGCACGGCTGGAAATTCGATTTAAGAACCGGCAACAAAGTCGGCGGGAACAAAGGTTTGAACGCGCACGAAGTAAAAATTTCCGGCGGTAAAATTTTCGTAAAACCTACCGTAAAAAAATTTGCTTGGTAAAGTAAAATTGAAAAATCAAACCGTTGAAAAAATCGCGCGAGAAATCGGTTTTGATTTAATCGGTTTTGCAAAAGCGGAAGTTTTGAACGAAGAAACCGAAAAATTGCAAATGTGGGTGAATAAAAACTATCACGGCGGAATGAAATATATGGCTGAAAATATTGAAAAACGCCGCGATGTTCGAAAAATCTTACCTTCGGCAAAAAGCGTGATTTCTCTCGGCATAAATTATTTCTATGCGGGTGATTATGAAAACAAGCCGAATACCGGCAAAGTCTCGCGCTATGCCTGGGGGGAAGATTATCATTATTTAATGTGGGAAATGCTTGAAAAATTCGAACGGCGTTTGAAAGAAATCGAACCGGAAATTCAAACGAAAAGTTACGTTGATACCGGCCCGACGATGGACGCGGTTTGGGCTTATAAATCCGGTTTGGGCTGGCTTGGAAAAAACACGACCGTGATAAATCCGGATTACGGCAGTTGGTTCTTTATTGCTACGGTTCTCACAAATATTGATTTTATTCCAACGCCGCCGATTACGGAAAGATGCGGAACTTGCACGGCGTGCATTGACGCTTGTCCGACAAACGCATTAATTGCGCCGTACGAATTGGACGCGACAAAATGTATTTCTTATTTAACGATTGAAAACAAAGGCGAAATACCTTCGGAATTTCAAGGTAAATTTAACAATTGGCTTTTCGGCTGCGATATTTGTCAGGAAGTTTGCCCTTGGAATAAAAAATTTGCCAAACAAACGGACAAAAAAGAATTTGCGCCGAGTAACAAAGAACTCGATTTGGATATGTTCGACAAAATGAGCAACCGTGAATTTAACCGCAAGTTTGAGAAAAGCCCGATTAAGCGAGCAAGGGTAAAAGGAATGAGACGAAACGCAAATTTTCTAAAAAATTCAAGCGCTGAAGAAAAAAAGCAAGATGAAAACTCGTAAGCGTTACGCTTGGTTTTCGTTATTCTGTTCGGATTGTTCTTTCAGCAGTTTTTCAAGTTCAAGATAAATTTTCGCTTTCGGCATTGAGTTCCCCGTCCACAATTCGTATGAGCGCGCGCCTTGTTCCACAAACATCTTCAAGCCGTTTACGGTTTTCGCGCCGTTTTTCTCGGCAATTTTAAGGAATTTGGTTTTAAGCGGATTGTAAATTGCATCCACGACAACTTGGTTTTCGTTAAAACCTTCGTCCAATTCGAAAGGCGCGTCGTCCGTTTTCGGGAAAAGTCCGACCGGCGTTGAGTTTACGATTAAACCGGAATCGTTTAGAACCGGAATTAAATCCGGCGGCGCAAGTTCGAACGTTTCGAATTCTGAAAAACTCATTTTCGAAGCGAAATAATCGGCGAGAAAATCCGCGCGTTGGACGGTTCTGTTTACGATATTAATTTTTTGCGGATTGAATTTTCGCAGTAAAATATAAATTACGGAACGCGCCGAACCGCCGGCGCCGAGAATTGTAACGGTTCTTTCGTTTATTTTTTCTTTGAACGGCATAAGAGTTTCCAGAACGCCGTTAGTGTCGGTGTTATAGCCGAACAATCTTCCGTTTTCGTTTACGACGGTATTAACCGCGCCGACGACTGCGGCTTCTTCGGAAACTTCGTCCAAATATTCGATAATGGTTTCCTTAAACGGAAGCGTTACGTTCAAACCTCTGAAATCAAGCGCGATAATTCCTTTAAGCGCGTTTTTCAGTTGGTCTTGAATTACGTCGAACGAAAGATAAACGTAATTTTCGCCGGCGAGTTCAAACGCCTTGTTGTGCATAAACGGCGAAAGCGAATGTTTTATGGGATGCCCGATTACTCCCACAATTTTTGAGTTATTCAAATCGCGCAAAATTTCCCCCTACTTGTTGTTATCGATTATTTTTTTCAGCAATTCGGATTCTTTCAGCGCGGCAAGCGTTCCGCGGAATTCTTGCATCAAGAGTTTGTCTTTTTTCAACGCGTCTTTGAGCGAGTTCAAGCCTTGCGCCAAATCGCCGTATTCGAAATAAATCAACGATTTGCGAAGCAGTATTTCCGGTTCGTCTGGAAAAAGCGCTTCGAAAAAGCCAATTAAATTAAGCGCCGTTGTTAAATTTCCGTCGTTAAGCTCTTTGTCTATTCCGCGCAGAACGCCGGTAAACATCGGATTTTTTCCGTTGCTTTCCGCTTTGATTGTCTCGTCCATTGTTTGCTCAACTACCGTAACGAGCAACGCTTTGTTGAAATCGTTCAACGCGCCTTGCATATCGCCGCTTTTTTCTTTCGCTTTTCCGCGGTCGATGTACGCCTCTTGGTAAGCGCCTTCCAATTTTATCGCTTTGTCAAACGCTTCGATTGCTTTGTCGTATTTTTTCATTCCGTAATATGATTTTCCGAGATAATACCAAGCGGCTTCGTCCTCGTTGTTCATTTCAACCGCTTTGGAAAACGCTTCCGCCGCGTCCTCGTATTTTCCTATTGTGAGATTTGCAATTCCGAGATTGAAAAACGCGCTAACAAAACCTTTGTTCAGAACCGTCGAAAATTCGAAATGGTCAATTGCGTCCTTGAAATTTCCCAATTGCAACATTACAATTCCGCGATTGTACCAACCGAAATAACTCTCCGGTTCCAAATCGATGTATTTTTGATACGCTAACGCCGCCTCTTCCAAGCGATTCATATTTTCGAGCGTAAAGGCGAGTTCGTACCACGCTTCGGAATATTTTTCGTCGAGTTCGGTTACCTTACGGAAATACTCAACGGCTTTTTCGTATTTGCCGCTTTTTTCGTAAATGTAAGCGACTCCCATTAGCGCGTCGATGTTTGTCGGCTCGATTTCAAGCGCGGCAAATAACAATTCCAACGCTTTTTCTTTGTCGCCGGACATTTCGCGATTGGCGGCGTAATTAATCAGCGTTTCCGTGTCGTTCGGATTTAATTCGATCGCGGTTTCAAACGCTTTTTCCGCTTCTTCCAATTGTCCCAACGAGTTGTGAAAAACGCCTTTCGCCGACCAAAATTCCGCGTTGTAGAAAATTGTTTCGAGAACCGCGTTTACAATGTAAAGACCTTCTTCAGGATAATCGTAATCGATGCAAATGTGAACGGTTTCTTCGAGATAATTTAAATTTAGCAGTATATCGCCGCTTTCAATAAATTCCGCGGCTTTCGAAATTCGCTCTTTTATTTTCTCTTCGCTGTTTTCGCCGAACTCTTCGTATTCGTCGTAAAATTCCACTTTATCTCCCTAAAATTTGGAATAAAATCTATTATTAAGAAAGTTGAAAGTCAAGATTGATTT